>NZ_JBCGFQ010000079.1:0-13745 GCF_040984075.1 Pseudomonas sp. I2 | reverse complement strand
TTCGAGGACACCCCTGATGACCGATGCCCCCGCCGCCGTTGAGGCGGACGAAGACTCACAAGCCCCGCAAAGCGCTCCGCTGCCCTGGGAAGACCTTGCCGTCGAGCACTTCCAGCTGTTGCGCCTGGCGCCCCTGCCCACCGACCGCAACAGCGGCGCCCGCCCCCTGCGCTTCGTGCAGTTCGGCCATGCCGAGCGGCACAGCAAGACGCACAGCCTGCTGCGCATGGAGATCCGCCTGCCTGGGCAGAAGGTGCGCAAGGAGCAGAACCACCTGGATATCCGCGTCGACCATGAGCAGCGCCAGGTACGCATCGGTGGCGACGGCGGCCTGCAGCTCGAGCCGCTCAACCGTGGCCTTGGCCGTTTCCTGCTGGGCCAGGCCGCGCAGTGGTTGCAGGGCAAGTGGTCGCACTACCAGATCGAAGGCATGAGCCTGCCGAGCAAGGACGCCCTCAACGAGGACTCCCGCCTGCGCCGCGACCATGTGCTGCGCAGTGTCGGCCTGGAGGTGGAGTACACCGACGGGCAACTGCTCAAGGGCCGCACCGTGGAAACCCCGGTGGGCCAGCTCAAGGGCGGCTGGAACGGCGAGAAGGTGCAGCGCGTCGACATTCTCGAGGCGGCGGGGATGCTGCAGCAGGCCGAGCAGAACCTGCAGGAGAAGGAAGCGCAACTGCGCGAGCGCGATGAGCGTGTGGCCAAGTACCGTCGCGAGGACAGCGGTTTGCGCTTCACCATCACCTGCCTGGTGGCGTTCGCGGTGTTCCAGGCGGGGTTGTTGATCTGGATCGCTACGCGCTGAGATCGAGCGGGGCCGCTTCGCGGCCCATCGCAGGCAAGCCAGCTCCCACAAGTTACCCTGCAAAGCGAATCATCTGTGATCGACTCGGACCTGTGGGAGCTGGCTCGCCAGCGATGGGCTGCAAAGCAGCCCCCTGCCCCGATCAGGCCCGCGCCTGGAACAGCTCCTGGTGCTGCCGGCACTGCTCGGCCGTGAGCATGAACACCCCATGCCCGCCGCGCTCGAACTCCAGCCAGGTGAAGTCTACCTCCGGATACAGCGCCTCCACATGCACCTGGCTGTTGCCCACCTCGACGATCAGCAGGCCCTTCTCGGTCAGGTGGTCGGCCGCCTCGGCGAGCATGCGCCGTACCAGGTCCAGGCCATCGTTGCCACAGGCCAGGCCCAACTCGGGCTCATGGTGGTATTCGGCCGGCATGTCGGCGAAATCCTCGGCATCGACATAGGGGGGGTTGGACAGGATCAGGTCGAAACGCTGCCCCGGCAACCCGGCGAAACCATCGCCCTGCACGGTGTAGACACGCGCCTCCAGGCCATGCCGCTCGATGTTCTGGTTGGCCACCTCCAGGGCATCGTAGGACAGGTCGGCCAGCACCACCTCGGCTTCGGTAAACACGTCGGCGGCGACGATGCCGATGCACCCGGAGCCAGTGCACAGGTCGAGGATCCGCGCAGGCTCGGCCGCCAGCCAGGGTTCGAAACGTTTCTCGATCAGCTCGCCGATCGGTGAACGGGGCACCAGCACGCGCTCGTCGACCAGGAACGACATGCCGCAGAACCAGGCCTCGCCCAGCAGGTAGGCGGTCGGCACCCGATCCTCGATACGGCGCTTGAGCAGGTGCTGCAGGCGCACCCGCTCGTCATCCTCGAGCTGGCAGTCCAGGTAGCTGTCGGCCACTTCCCAGGGCAGGTGCACGGCACCCAGCACCAGCAGGCGGGCCTCGTCCCAGGCGTTGTCGGCACCGTGGCCGAAGAACAGCTCGTGCTCATGGAAGCGGCTGACCGCCCAGCGGATATGGTCGCGCAGGGTGCGCAGGCGGGATGTGATCACGGGGGACTCCTTTTCAGACAGGACAAAAGTCTAACAGCCCACCCGCGCAAATGTTCCCCCGGGTTCGCCATTTGCCGGCCAGAGGCCAGTAACCATGCCGCCTGCGATGTCAACCATTCACATTGGCGGCGAGGCAAGGGAGAATAGGGGCACAAAAGCCCTATCCAAAGGAGCCCTTGATGTCCGTTCCAACCACGATGTTCCGCCTCAGCGGCCGCGACTACCCGCCGGCCAAGCTGGGCCAAGCCAGCCTGATCATCATCGATGCGCAGAAGGAGTACCTGAGCGGTCCCCTGGCGCTGTCGGGCATGGACGAGGCCGTGGCCAACATCGCCCGGTTGCTCGACGCCGCGCGCAGCGCCGGTCGTCCGATCATCCACGTCCGCCACCTGGGCACCGTCGGCGGCCTGTTCGACCCCCAGGGCAGCCGCGGTGAATTCATTCCCGGCCTGGAGCCGCACGAAGGTGAGATCATCATCGAAAAACGCATGCCCAACGCCTTCAAGAACACC
This sequence comes from Pseudomonas sp. I2, assembly GCF_040984075.1. NCBI lineage: Bacteria > Pseudomonadati > Pseudomonadota > Gammaproteobacteria > Pseudomonadales > Pseudomonadaceae > Pseudomonas > Pseudomonas sp. I2. The sequence continues at coordinate 11,377 of NZ_JBCGFQ010000079.1, read as the reverse complement.
AAGCTGCACGAGACGCTGCAGGAGCTGGGCCACCTGGACCTGATCGTCTGCGGCTTCATGAGCCATTCCAGCGTCAGCACCACCGTGCGCCGGGCCAAGGACTATGGCTACCGCTGCACCCTGGTCGAGGATGCCTCCACCACCCGCGACCTGGCGTTCAAGGACACGGTCATCCCGGCCGCGCAGATCCACCAGTGCGAAATGGCCGTGATGGCCGACAACTTCGCCTGCGTCGCCCCGACCGCCAGCCTGATCTGACCGCGACGACCGCCCGGCGGCCGGGCGGAACCTGCCGGCCGGCTTCAGGTCGAATTCTGGATCAGCGACGCAAGATCCCGAGGAAACCGTAATGAAGCTCCGCGACAGTCTCGATGCCAAGCGCCTGCGCCCGCGCGAACCGCGCAACTGGGGTGCACGCCTGGCTGCCGGCCTGTCCGCCCTGCTGGCCACGCTGGGTGTGCTCCTGGCCATGGCCGGCATCGCCGGCCTGCTGGGCAACTACGAAGCCCTGGCTGAACTCAATGCTAACCGGCCGCTGGCCGTCACCCTGGCCGTGGTCGGGTTGCTTCTGCTGTATGTCGGCGTGCGCTTCTGGCGGCGCAGCCGCATTCGCCTGCGCCGCAGCCGAGAACTGAACCTGGCGCCGCATCTGATGAAGAAACACGACTGAGGTTCCAGGGCCGCTTCGCGCCTCAATGCAGTGACACCGAAGCCACCCGCGAATAGGCCACCACAGGCTGTACGCCCGCCCACAGTCGCGTAAACTACGCCGCCCACGTGGAGGCATCATGCAAGACGACGATTTTTCCCTGTTCCACTCCGAGATGCGCGGCGTGAAACCGATCAAGCACGACCGTGCCGATGTCGGCAAGCCCAAGCCCGACCGCAAGCAGATGGCCAGCCTGCGCCAGGCCGCGACGCTGCGCAGCGACCAGCCGCTGGTGGTCGATGGCCTGTCCGACCAGTTCGTCATCGACGTCGGTGCCGAAGACGAACTGATGTGGCGCCGCGACGGCGTGCAGGAAAGCCAGATCCGCAAGCTCAAGCTCGGCCAGATCCCCTTCGAGGGCAGCCTCGACCTGCACGGTATGACCGTGGAAAAGGCCCGCGAGACCCTCTGGGACTTCATCGCCGAAGCCACCCGGCTGGAAGTGCGCTGCGTGCGCGTCACCCACGGCAAGGCCGCGCGCCTGGACGGCAAGCGGCCGATGATCAAGAGCCACGTCAACACCTGGCTGCGCCAGCACCCGCAAGTGCTCGGCTTCACCTCCTGCCAGGCCCGCCATGGCGGCACCGGCGCCGTGTACGTGATGCTCAAGCGCACCATGCTCGAAGGCCGCGACGAGTGACGCCGCGCTTGCAGCGCCGCCCTCGCCGCCGTACCCTTCGCCTTTGCGATTATTCCCACAGGTAGATCCATGTCCCTGGAACAGAACTACACCGAGATCCTCAGCCAGCTCGGCGAGGACGTCTCCCGTGAGGGCCTGCTCGACACGCCCAAGCGGGCCGCAAAGGCCATGAAGTACCTTTGCCGCGGTTATGAGCAAACCCTGGAAGAAGTCACCAACGGCGCGCTGTTCAGCTCCGACAACAGCGAGATGGTGCTGGTCCGGGACATCGAGCTCTATTCGATGTGCGAACACCACATGCTGCCATTCATCGGCAAGGCCCACGTCGCCTACCTGCCCAAGGGCAAGGTCCTGGGCCTGTCGAAGGTGGCGCGGATCGTCGACATGTTCGCCCGCCGCCTGCAGATCCAGGAGAACCTCAGCCGCCAGATCGCCGAGGCCGTGGAGCAGGTCACCGGCGCCGCCGGCGTGGCGGTGGTCATCGAGGCCAAGCACATGTGCATGATGATGCGCGGTGTCGAGAAGCAGAACTCGACGATGATCACCTCGGTGATGCTCGGCGAGTTCCGCGAGAACGCCGCCACCCGCAGCGAGTTCCTCAGCCTGATCAAGTGATCGGCCTGTGACCCCGGGCCGACCCTTCGCGGGTCGGCTTTTTCTTTTGCCCAGGAGTTGCCCATGATCGTCAAAGCCCTGCGGGTCGGCCTCGGCCAGCTCATCGTGTTCGGCGACTGGATCAGCCGCCCGGCCAAGCGCAAGCGCGACGCGGCGGCCCAGGCGCGTGTCGAGCAGCAGGCCAAGGGCCTGGCGCTGTACCAGTTCCATGCCTGCCCATTCTGCGTCAAGACCCGCCGCGCCCTGCACCGCCTCAACGTGCCGGTGACCCTGCGCGACGCGAAGAACGACCCGGTGCATCGCCAGGCCCTGCTCGAAGGCGGCGGTCGGGTGAAAGTGCCGTGCCTGCGGATCGAGGAAGACGACGGCAAGGTGACCTGGATGTATGAATCCAACGACATCATCGCCTACCTGGACAAGCGGTTCTCGGCGATCTGAGACTGGCTTTTCGGTCGCCTGCTGCGGCCTCGATCCCGTCAGGCACGCAGTGCCTTGTCACCTTGGGCTGCCTTGCAGCCCATCGCCGGCAACCCGGCTCTCATAGAACAAACGCTAACTCATTGATTTAGCAGGGACCTGTGGGAGCCGGCTTGCCGGTGATGGGGCGCGAAGCGGCCCTGCCCCTCACTCCCCCATCGGCACGTGCCGCGGATGGCTCGCCACCCGCGCCAGCCAGGCCTTCACCGCCGGATATGGCCCCAGGTCGAAGCCCCCCTGATGCGCCACATGGGTATAGGCATACAGCGCCACGTCGGCGATCGAATACTGCTCACCCACCAGGTAGGGCGTCATCTGCAACTGCTTCTCCATCACCTTGAGCGCCTTGTAGCCGCCCTTGTGCAGGCCTTTGTACTCCTCCAGCCGCTCCTGCGGCAGCCCCAGGTAGAACTGGATGAAACGCGCCACGGCAATGTACGGCTCGTGGCTGTACTGCTCGAAGAACTGCCACTGCAGCACCTGGGTACGCAGGCGCGGCTCGCTCGGCAGGAAGGCACTGCCATCGGCCAGGAAGTTGAGAATGGCGTTGGATTCCCACAGGCAGGTGCCGTCCTCCAGTTGCAGCACCGGCACCTTGCCGTTGGGGTTCATGGCCAGGAACTCAGGCGTCTCGGTCTGGCCCTTGAGAATGTCCACCGCCTGCCATTCATACGGACGGTCGAGCAGATGGAGCATCAGCTTGACCTTGTAGCAGTTGCCCGACAGGTAATCCCCGTAGACCTTGTACATCACCCCTCCCCCTCGCATGCAGTTGCCGGTTCGAGCCCAATGGTTGGCGACTGTACGGTTAAAAGCAATGGTCGCTGTATCGCAAGGATCGAGCCTTGGCAGGGTAGTCTGAAAAAAACGCTTACATAGTTACAAGGACTTTCCCATGACCGATGCCACCTCCGCGCGCCTGCGCCCCCTGGCAGACAGTTCCCCGTCGGCGGTGGTCGCCGGCTTCATCGCCATGCTCACCGGCTACACCAGCTCGCTGGTGCTGATGTTCCAGGCGGGCCAGGCGGCCGGCTTGACCAGCGCGCAGATTTCCTCGTGGATCTGGGCCCTGTCGATCGGCATGGCGGTGTGCAGCATCGGCCTGTCGCTGCGCTACCGCACGCCGGTCACCGTGGCCTGGTCGACGCCCGGCGCCGCACTGCTGATCACCAGCCTCGGCGGGGTCAGCTATGGCGAAGCCATCGGCGCCTACATCACCTGCGCCGTGCTGGTGCTGATCTGCGGCCTGACCGGCAGCTTCGAGCGCCTGGTCAGGCGCATCCCCGCGTCGCTGGCCTCGGCGCTGCTGGCTGGGATCCTGTTCAAGATCGGCAGCGAGATCTTCGTCGCGGCCCAGCACCGCACCGTGCTGGTGCTGGGCATGTTCTTCAGCTACCTGCTGGTCAAGCGCCTGTCGCCGCGCTATTGCGTGCTCGCCGCGCTGCTGGTGGGCACCGCCCTGTCCGGCGCCCTCGGGCTGCTGGACTTCAGCGGTTTCCACCTGGAAGTGGCCAGGCCGGTGTGGACCACGCCGAGCTTCTCCCTGGCGGCGACCATCAGCATCGGCATCCCGCTGTTCGTGGTGGCCATGACCTCGCAGAACATGCCCGGCGTCGCGGTGCTGCGTGCCGATGGCTACCAGGTGCCGGCTTCGCCGCTGATCTCGGCCACTGGCCTGGCCTCGCTGTTGCTGGCGCCGTTCGGCTCGCACGGGGTGAACCTGGCGGCGATCAGCGCGGCGATCTGCACCGGGCCGCATGCCCATGAAGACCCAGGCAAGCGGTATACCGCGGCGGTGTGGTGCGGGATCTTCTATGGCATCGCCGGGGTGTTCGGCGCCACCCTGGCAGCGCTGTTCGCCGCCTTGCCCAAGGAGCTGGTGCTGTCGATCGCTGCGCTGGCGCTGTTCGGCTCGATCATGAACGGGCTGAGCGTGGCCATGGGCGAGGCCCGCGAGCGTGAGGCGGCGTTGATCACCTTCATGGTCACGGCATCGGGGTTCACGTTGTTTTCGATCGGGTCGGCGTTCTGGGGGATCGTGGCGGGGGTGTTGACCTTGCTGATCCTGAGCCCGCGCAGGGCTTGATCGATGGGGCTGGCCGGCGATGGGCGCGAAGCGCCCCCAGCCTTAGCCAGCCCCAACCGGCCCGTGCAGGCAACTCACAACCGGAAATGCCCCACCATCCCCTTCAGCTCATCCCCCAACTGCGCCAGCGCCACGCTCGACCGAGCATTGCCCTGCATGGCCAACGCCGCCTGATCGGCACTGCCGCGAATCTGCGTGACGCTGCGGCTGATCTCTTCGGCCACCGAACTCTGCTGCTCGGCCGCTGCGGCGATCTGCTGGTTCATCTGCTGGATCAACGAAACCGCCGCGGCAATGCTGCCCAGGGCGCTCTCGGTATGCAGCGCATCGGCCACCGCCAGGCGCACCAGCTCGGTGCTGCCACGGATCTGCGCCACCGATTGCTGGGCATTGCCGCGCAGGCTGGCGACCAGGCGCTCGATTTCCTCGGTGGACTGCCGGGTACGCCGGGCCAGGGCGCGCACTTCATCGGCCACCACCGCGAAACCACGCCCCTGCTCACCGGCCCGGGCCGCTTCGATGGCCGCATTGAGCGCCAGCAGGTTGGTCTGCTCGGCCACGCTCTTGATCACGTCGAGCACATCGCCAATGGTGTGGATCTCGGCGCTGAGGCTGTCGATCCCGGCACTCGCGGTTTCCGCCGCCGCCGCCAACTGCTCGATACGCTGCATGCTCTGGCGTACCACCTGCTGGCCGGAGCCGACCTTGTCGTCGGCACTCTGCGCAGCCTGGGCGGCCTCTTCGGCATTGCGCGCCACATCGTGCACGGTGGCGGTCATCTGTTGCATGGCGGTGGCCACCTGCTCGGTCTCCTCCTTCTGGCTGCCCACCTCACGGTTGGTCTGCTCGGTCACCGCCGACAGCGCCTGGGCACTGCCGGCCAGTTGCTCGATGCCATGCTGCAGGCCACTGACGATGCCCGACAACCCCGCTGCCATCTGCTGCATGGCCTGCATCAGTTGGCCCACCTCGTCACGGCGCGCCACCTCACCGTCGATGGCCAGGTCACCGGCGGCAATGCGCCGGGCGCGGTCGATCACCCGCTTGAGCGGCCCGACCACCGCCCGGGTGATCAACCAGGCCGCCAATACCCCCACCAGCAAGGCCAGCGCCGTGGCCAGGACGATGGCCAGGGTGTTGCGGCCCAGCTCGCCCTGCATGGCCTGCTCCTGGGTGGCGTAGGCCTGGTCGACCCGTGCCGTGACCTGCCCGGCGCGCGCCTGCAACTGCGCCTTGAGGCCCTGCTCCTTGGCCAACAGGTCGGTGTATTCGTTGAGCTTGTCGGAAAAACTGGCGATATGCCCGGCCACTTCGCCGAGCACGCTCTGGTAGCCGGCATCGCTGACCGCCGCCTTGAGCTGGTCGACCAGGGTCGCGGCCTCGACAGTCTGGGCGATGCGCCCCTCGTTGACCGCCTCCTCGCCCTTGCGCCCCTGCTCCAGGCGCACCCGCGCCTCGTCCATGGCCTGCAGCATCAGGCGCGAGACCTGGGCCACCTGCGCGGCCTGCTCGAGAAACTCGCCCCCCTGCTGGCCCTGGGACTGCTGCAAGGTATAGGTGCCATCGTCGGCCAGGCCCGCTTGCAGCACATCGAGGTTGTTGGCCACGCTGGACACCGACCAACTGGCCATGTCCAGCGCCAGCTCCTTGCCCTGAACCGCCTCGACGAAGGCCTCGAAAGCCTGGCCATAGGCTTGCAGGTCCGCTTGCGCCGCCGCCAGCGCCGGCACGCCGCGGGCGCGCTCGAGCAGGCCCTGCAGGCCGCTGCGCAGGGCGTCGGCCTCCTTGATGTCCGAGCGCAGGGCGAAGGCCTGTTCGTGCTGGCGCAGCCTGAGCAGGTCGGTGTTGAACTGGCTCATCTGGCGCAACCCGTCGAAACGCTGGCCCACTCCCTGCAGCGCCACGACGCCGATGGCCGCCACCGCCAGGGTCAGCAACAGCACCAGGGCGAAACCCAGGCCCAGCTTGCGGGCCATGCCCAGGTTGGCCAGAACACCGTGCTTGGTCGCCCGCATCACCGATTCCCCCTGCCAGTCGCATGTATGCCGATGGGGGGCTGCAGAGCAGCCCTTTTTCAGGCCAAGAATGGCAACAGGCGCGCCCTGCTCACAAGGCCCAGCCGACACAATGATGTCAAATAGCTATGCCTGTGTCGTTTTCAGCAGGCTGAAGGTCGCCCTGCATGCCGGAAGAACGCCTGGGCACGCACATCCTGCCCATAGGCGACATTGATGCGCAGCCAGTCGCTCGGCGCCCCCTGGTGATCGAAGGCACTGCCCGGCGTCAGCAGCACGGCGTTGTCCAGGGCGATCCGCTCCAGGCGGGCATAGTCGAGGCCAGGTGCACGCGCCCAGACGAACATGCCCCCATAGGGCTCGCAGAACACCTCCCAGCCGTAGGCCTCCAGTTGCCCAAGCAGCTTGGCCATGTGCTGCCCCAGGCGTAGCCGCAGGCGCTGCATGCTCTTGCGGTAGCTGCCATTGGCGAGCATCTGCCCCACCACCTGCTCGGCGAAGCGCGAGGTACCGATGCCGGTGACCATCTTCAGCTCCGCCAGGCGCGCGACCAGCGCCGGGTCGGCCACCAGGTAGCCGACCCGCAGGGCGCTGCTCAGGGTCTTGGAGAAGCTGGCCATGTAGATCACCCGTTGCTCGCTGTCGAGGGTCGCCAGGCGTGTTGCCGGGCCGTCCTGGAAGTCGGCGTAGATATCGTCCTCGACGATCCTCAGGTCATGCTCCCGGGCCAGTTCCAGCAGGCGATAGGCGACCTTGGGCGTGAGGCTGGTGCCAGTCGGGTTGTGGTAGAGGCTGTTGACGAACAGGCAGCGCGGGCGGTGCTCGGCCAGCAGGCGCTGTAGTGCGTTCAGGTCCGGCCCGCTGGGGGTGCGCGGTACCGGCAGCATGCGCACCTGGTGCTGGCGCAGCAGGTTGAACAGGTTGTAGTAGCCGGGGCTTTCCACCAGTACCGCATCACCCGGACGCAACAGGGTGCGCACCAGCAGGTCGAGGGCATGGCTGGCCCCCTGGGTGGTGAGGATGCGCTCCGTACCGGCGGGGATGTCCAGGCGCGCCAGGCGCTTGTGCAGTTGCAGGCGCAGGCTGGCCAGGCCCAGGGGTGGGCAGTAGTCGAACAGCGCTTCGGGGTGGCTACGGCTGACCTGGCGAATGGCCTGGACCAGCTCGTCGCCGGCCCGCCAGGCGCTGGGGAGCCAGCCACAGCCCAGCTTGAGCAGTTCGTCATGGCCCTCGCGAAACTGCCGCCAACTGCCATCCACCGCCTCGCCCCAGGCTTGTGCCTGATCCTGCTCCAGGCCCGGCTTGCGCTCGGCGACGAAGAACCCCGTGCCATGGCGCGCCTCCAGCCAGCCGCTGGCAACCATCCGGTCGTAGGCCTCGATCACGCAGGACGGGCTAACGGCCAGGTTGCGCGCCAGGGTGCGGATCGACGGCAAGCGGGCGCCGGGGCGCAGGCGTTGCTGGGTGATCCAGGCTTGCAGCTGGTCGGTCAGTTGTTGCACCAGGGGGGTGGCAGCGTGGCGGTCGAGGTGGATGTTCATCGTCAGCTGTTCGGTTGTTTTGACAGAACAGTTAATCACAAATGGGCTGGGAGTGTGCCTTGTTGGTCAAGGGGTCCAGGCCCACTGTTGTGCTCACGAGCCCAAGACGTTCGGTTGCCCTCCGGGGCCGCTTCGCGCCCTCAAGAAGGATTCCCCCATGCCCACCCGCTCCGCCCCGGCCCGTCTGGCCTTCGCCCTGTGCCTGATCACCCTGGCGGTGAACCTGCCCGCGCCCCTGTACATCGCCTATGCAGACCTTTCCGGCCGTGGCGCGGCGGCCACGGCGACGGCCTTCTCCAGCTATGTGCTGGGCGTACTGCCTGTGCTGATCGCCCTGGGTGGCCTGGCCGACCGCGTCGGGCGCCGGCCGTTGATCCTCGCCGCCCTGTGCCTGTCGATGATCGCCACCTCCCTGCTCCTGCTCGCCCCAGGGCTGGAAACCCTCGGCCTGGCGCGCCTGGTCCTGGGCCTGGGCACCGGGATGGCGACAGCCACCGCCACCGCCTACATGGGCGAACTGATGGCCGGCGGCGATATCGGCCGCGCCGCCAACTGGGTGACCGCCAGCACCTCCCTGGGCTTTGGCCTGGGTGCTGCACTGACCAGCCTGTGCCTGCTGGCCGGCCCCACCCTGGCACCGGCCAGCTTCCACCTGCAGTTGCTGCTCGCCACCGTCGCCCTGGTGTTGGTGTGGCGCCTGCCCGATCCACGCCCGGCCCAACGCAGCGCCATGCTGCGCCTGCCCTGCTACCCGGCCGGCAGCCTCGCCTACGGTTTTGCCATTCTCCTGGCCTGGGCCTGCGTCGGCCTGGTCATTGCCCTGTTGCCAGGCATCCTGCGCCAGCACGCGCTCAGTGCCTGGTCGGGCTTCTCCACCTTCTGCGTGATCAGTTGCGGCCTGTTGTTCCAGCCCATGGCCCGTCGCCTGCCCAATGCCCACGCCACCCTGCTGGGCCTGGCGATCCTGCCCTGCAGCTATGCCGTGCTGGCCTGGGGCGCCGCCGGCGGGCACCTGGCCGCGGTGCTGCTGGGCGCGGTGGCTGCCAGCAGCGCCTGCTACGGCTTCATCTACCTCGGAGGGCTGGCTGCGGTGAACCAATTGGCCAGCAGCGAAAAAACCCGCGCCAGCGCCGGATTCTTCCTGCTGGCCTACCTCGGATTCAGCCTGCCGGTGATCGTGACCGGGTGGTTGAACGACCGACTGGGACCACGCATGGCGCTGGTGGTATTCGGCGTGGCGCTGCTCATCGGCTGCCTGCTGGTCGCAAGCGCCCTGTTGCGGCGGATGCGTCAACAGCACTTGGAGGAACTCGCCGCTTCGCAAGTGTGAAAATACGTAAAAATCTGTAGGAAATTTATTAAATAACTGTAATATTTCAAGGAAATAACAATGTCACTTTGATATCACTAGGAATAAGGCAGCGTGGTCCGTAGCATTCATCTTCTCGCCGGCGAATACCCCTACACCCTGAAACACCGCCGCACCACGCTGCATTTCCAAGCCCCGCTTACCCCCCATACTCGTGCCGCCATCGAGCAACTGATCGAACAGCGCCCGGGCGCCAAGCGTGTCAGCGCACCGTTGGGCTGCGCCCAGAGCGCGCTGTTCACCAAGCGCGAACAGCTGGATTCGTTGAAGAAGAAATGGCGCGTGCAGCGGGGCACGCCCAAGCGCAGCGGCCTCTACGACTGGACTCTGGAAGAGCTGATCAATACCTGCGAAGCCTCCAGGCGCGGCGCACGGGTGCCCAACCTGGTCGGTTACGGTTACAGCCGCTCGAAGCTGGGCCTGGTGCAAGACCTGTTTCTCATCACCCAATTGCTGGAAGGCCATGTCGACGGGCTGACCTTGATCCGCCAGAACCCGGCGGCCCTCGACCGCGTGCTCGAGGCGGCCTTTGAATTGCTGCATGCGCTGCAGGCGCAAGGCATCACCCACATGGACCTCTGGGCCGCTAACGTGATGCTGCCGCTCGACGAACGCGCCCAGCCCATGGCCATCGACCTGGAGAACAGCTTCTGCAAACCGACGGACTTCCCCAACGAAACCCTGGGGTTCCAGCTCGGCTTCCTCTACTATCACGAAATCTACCGCTACATCACCGAAGCGGACTACGACGCCAAGGTGGAGCAGGCACTCGCCACGTATTTCCCCCAGGTCGAACGGACCGCGTTCGACCGGGTGTACGCCATCGCCAAGCACCAGGACATCGGGCGCCTGGCGCGCCGCGATATCTTCCTCGCAGGCCACATCGAAAGCCGCTGGTAGGCCATTCAGATCGCCAAGGCACCGCCATCGACGGTCAGCGCGTGGCCTGTGGTGAAGGCGGCACCGTCGCAGCACAGATAGAGCACCGCGCTGGCGATCTCCTCGACCTTGCCGATACGCCCGACCGGGTGCATCGCTGCGGCGAACTCGGCCTTGCGCGGGTCGGCCTCATAGGCCCGGCGGAACATGTCGGTGTCGATCACCGCTGGGCATACCGCATTGACCCGGATGCCCTTCTTGGCATATTCGACGGCTGCCGACTTGGTCAGGCCGATCACCGCATGCTTGGAGGCGCTGTAGATGCTCATCTTCGGCGCCGCCGACAGCCCCGCCACCGAGGCGGTGTTGACGATCACCCCGCCGCCCTGCGCCAGCATCAGCGGGAGCTGGTATTTCATGCACAACCACACGCCCTTGACGTTGACGCCCATGATGGCGTCGAACTGTGCCTCGCTCCCCTCCGCCAACCGCCCCTGCTCGATCTCGATGCCGGCATTGTTGAAGGCATAGTCCAGGCGCCCGAAGGCCTCGACGGCCCGCTCATGCAGTTGGCGCACCTCGCCCTCGCAGGTCACGTCGCAGGCGACGAACAACGCCTGGCCACCCGCTTCGCCAATCAGCGCCACCGTCGCCTCGCCGCCCACCGCATCACGGTCGGCCACCACCACCTTCAGGCCCTCGGCGGCGAACGCCAACGCCGTCGCCCGGCCAATGCCCGCCGCACCACCGGTGACCAGGGCGACCTGGCCGGAAAACCTCATGCTCATTGCTGGCTCCTTAAAGGATTCGTAGGGGTGGAGGGAGTCTAGACAGGAGCGGCGTACGCTGGGCAGCAGGATCAACCAGGTGGATCGGGGTGTATTTGCGGGGGCTGTGGAACTTGATCCAAGGGCGAGGGCGGGCTATCTAATGGAGTCTGCCGCCGTGAGTTGCGTTGCCAGTGATGGCCTACTTCACACGCAAGCCGCCTGCAAATCGGCCGGCACTGCCTCCCCCAACCAAAGGGAACCCCCAATGCCCCAGAC
>NZ_JBCGFQ010000078.1:0-13803 GCF_040984075.1 Pseudomonas sp. I2 | reverse complement strand
TGCGACCTCCCCCCCCCGCGCCCGGCCGCCCCCATTCCTTTTCTCTCCTGCCCCACATGCGCCGGGGGGGGGGGGGGGGGCGCCGCGCGTCTCGGCGCGCCCGGCGGGGGGGGCGGGCCCCCCCCCCCCCCCCACGCCCCCAAATCATGGAGATCGACTCAACGCTCGACCTTGCCCTGAACACTCGAGGACCACTGCTCACGGCGGTCATGCCCGCTGGTACGCAACAGCCCCAGGTCCAGGGCATTCTCGCCGTCGGCCGCCCCCTTGTCCTTGACCACTTCGGCCACGGCGGTGCCCAGGTCGACCGGTGAGTTGGACGCATCGACCGACACATCCCGTCGATAATCGCGACCGGTCAGGGTCTCTCGGCTGACGGAGGCCGCTGCCAGGTCGACAGTGCCACCGGCCGATTGCAACCGGGCGCCGACCAGGTGTGCGTCGCCGCCCACCTTGAGGTCGATGCCCTCGCTGCCCCTGAGGGACGCTTGGTGGGCCACGGTGTCACGCTGCTCATGCGACAGGTCGAGCTTGAAGGTCGGCGACAGGCCAGGCTCGGCCTTGCTCAGCGTCGGGCCGACTTTCTCGCTGACCTTGCCCCCCGCCGGCCCTGCCACGGCGCTGGCCGCATTGACGTAGCCCTGGGGGTTTTTCTCCTTGCTCAGGCGCGCATCGACCTTGAGGCTCAGGTTATCGACGCGGTCCTTGCGGCTGGCCACCCGCAAATCGCCGCCGATATTGCCCTGGATCTGCCCGGCCTCCAGGCTGGCGCCTTCGATGCGCGTGTCGCCCCGGCTGTGCAGGCTGATCCGCTCTGCCCGCCACGTGTTGCCGTTCCAGGTCTGGTTGTCGCGTTTGTCCAGGTCAACCTGTACGCGGCCATGCAGCCCGCGCACGTCCTTGTCCGGCGTCTCGCCCTTGGAGGTGTTGAACCCGGCCCCGGCGGTGATCGCCAGGTTGTTGCGGTACTCCTGGTTGCCGGAGGCCTCGATCCGTATGCCGCCGTTGGCCGCGTTCAGGGCGATCTGCGCGGCGGAGGCCTGCAGGCCTTGCAGGTGCAGGGCAATGTCCTCCCGCGCGCGGCTGTTCATTTGCAGGGCGCCTGCGCTATTGAAATGGGCATCGACGGCCTGGCGGCCACGTTCGTCCAGCTTGCCATGCTCGAAGTGGCCGCCAATACCTCCACCCTTGCTGCTGCCGGTCTTGGCGGACAGTTCCAGGCCGCCGCCCAGCTTGCTGCCACTGGCCTGGTGGGTGTCGCTGGCGGCCTTGACCTGCAGCACGCCCCCACTGTCGAGACGGATGTCGTCGACCTTGCGTTCGCGGCTGCCGATGCGCGTGCCTTCGAGCAGCATGTCGCCGCCACTGCTCAGGACGACATCGCCCTTGGCGTCGATCTGCGCGACCCTGGCCTTGCTGTCCTGGCTCTGGCGCTGCGCGTGGTCGAGGTAGCCACGGGCGTCCAGGCCGGTGCTGGTGGGTCGGTTGCCGCCCTTGGCCCAGGCATTGCCATCGAGTTGCCGCGATTGTTCGCTGCTGCGATCGTTGGCCTGGGTCAGGCTCAGCCGTCCGGCGCTATTGATCGATACATCGCCGTTGCCGCCATCGATGGTGGTGCCTTCGTAGCGGCCATCGCTGCCGAGCTGTATCTGGACGCCGGTATGCCCCTGGAGGCTGACGGGACGCGCGGTGCTGGCGCTGGCCTGCTTGTCCAGCGAGCCGCCCTTGCCGGCTGCGCGCACGTTGATGTCCTGGCCGGTGCTGGTGTCGACGCGCAGTTCGCCACCGTAGGCCAGGCGCTGCACGCTGCTTTGCTCGACATTCTCGGCCGCCCTGGCGTGATGGCGGTCGGCGTCGATCTTGAGCTGGCCGCCCTTGGCGCGCCAGGCCGTGCCCTGGTCATCGAGGGTGTTGGCCTTGACGGCGACCGTGGCGCCCGACAGTTCGCTGACCTGGGCGTGACCCCGGCGCTGGTTCTCCAGGCGCTTGAGGTGGTCGACGGTCATCTGCGCGCCCACGCTGGGCGGTGCCATGGCGTCTTCGGGGGACGCCTGCTGGAAGCGGGCGGCTTCCTGGCCTTGTACCAGGCGTTCGATCGGGCGGGTCAGGTCGCGGTATTCCACGTCGGCGCCGAGGCTGCCACGCCATTGCTCGGTATTGTGTTCGCGCTCCTGGATGTCCTGCACGGCGCGGTTGTCGATGTGCTCGGCTTCCACCAGCAGCTGCTTGCCTGCATCGACTTTCGCGGCTTCGGTGACAAGGTTCGTGGCGTTGATCTTCACATCGCCGCTGGCCTGCAGCTCGCTGCGTTGCACCTGGCTGTCACGTTCTCGCTGGGTGTCTTGCACATGCTCGCCGGTGAAGGCGCTACCGAGCCTGTCGATGCCACCGGTGACAGTCAGGCCTGCGCCGCTGGTGCGGGTGTCGGTCTGGGTGTTGCGCTCGTTGCGAGTGGCCCCGAGGGTGACCTGCTTGCCCTGCAGGCTCAGGTCGCCTGTGCTGGCCGTGACCTTGGAGCCGTTGACCTGCAGGTGCTCGCCGCTGTTCAACACCACGCTGGCGCCCTTGAGTTCACTGGCGACCTGGGTGGTTTCGCTTTCGCGGGTGGTGGTCGTGGCGACCTGGTAGCCGGCAGTGGCTTCGAATTGTCGCGAATCGGGCTTGCCGTCCTGGGCTTCCTGGGTCTGCCGGGCGTTGGCGGTGAAGCCTCGTTGCTGGCTGACAGTGTCGGCATCCAGGCGCGACTGTGTGCTGTCGATCGACAGGTCGCCCTTGGCCTCGAGCTGCAGATGCCCGCCAGCTTCGAGCTTGGCGCCGCGAAGCTTCATTTGCGCGGCGCTGGCCAGGCGCAGGTTGCTCTTGGCGGTCACGTCGCTGACCAGCACCTGTTCCTCGCGCACGCTGCGATCGCGCTTGCTGCCAATCAGCCCGAACAGCTTGCTGTCGCTCTGCTGCTCCTTGGAGGTGGAACTGCCCTGGTCGGCCTCGATCGCCAGCAGGCCCTTCTCGCTGTAGAGCACGGCATCGCCCTGGCTGGTCACGCTGCTGCCCTTGATGACGACCTGGTCGGCGCTGACATGCAGGTCGCCCACCGCTGCAACGACGCTGCCGGCGACGGCCTGGCCCTGGCGGTCGTTGCCGTTGCGGTCGCCGAAGAAGGTGCCGGACACCAGGTCGCCACGGTAATCGCGTTGCTTGCCGTTTTCCTGCAGGGCGGCAGTCGTCACCTCCACCTGCCGCGCCGAGAGTTCCATCTCGCCCCGGCTTTCCAGGCGGCTGCCCCGTACCCTGAGCGTATCGCCGGCCTTCACCGTCACGCGCTCGCCACCCAGGGCGCTGGCCTTGGCGGTCTCCTTGTAGTCGTCGGTATCGCGGTCGCCGCGCCACAGGTGCTTGCGATGGCGTACCTGTTCCTGCTCCCGCCGGCTGTCGATACCGGCCTCGATGTCGAGCTTGCCGCCACTGGCCACGTCAAGGTCGCCACCGGCTTGCACGGTGGCCGCCACCAGGCGCATGTCGCTGCCGGATTGCAGTGTGAGGTCGTCGCCGGCCTGCAGGTGTGTGCCGTGCTGCGTGCGTGTGGTGACGGTGCGTTCGCGGTCGTAGGTCTCGGTGGTGATGAACCAGGCTTTCTTGTTCCATTTTTCATTGTCGCGTTCGATGTTCTCCCGGGTACTGGCATCGAGCGTCAGCTTCTTGCCGGCCTTCACCTCGATCCGTTGCGCCTTGCCGTCGACGGCCAGCAGGCGCAGGTCATCCGCTGCGCTGAGGGACAATGCGCCGTGCTCGCTGTGCAAGCGTGCGCCCTGGGTGGCGCTGGCGTCGATCTGCAGATCACCGGCCGAACGGATGCTGATACCGTCGCGTGCCGCCACCTCTATCGGCCCCATGCGCACGCCGGCGCCTTCGGCGGTGCTCAGCACCCGGATACGCCCGGCACGCATCGCGCCGAACAGCTTGGCATCGATGCTCGACGGGGTGCCGGGCAGGTGCCGCAAAACGTGCCCGCTGGCGGCGTCGATGCGGTTGCGGCCAACGGTCAGGTCGAGGTCCGTCTTGGCGCTGAGCAGGCCCTGGCTGTCGATGCGCGGCGCGATCAGCCCCAGGGCGCCTTCGGCGTTGCTCTGGCCGCCACCGAGCACCTGCAGCGAGCCGCTTGCCTGCAGGGTGTCGAGGTACTTGAGCTGCTGCTCCTGGACGACTGGCGTGCCGACCAGGAAGCCGGCGCGGGTGGTGTTGATGAAGCTACCGCCGTTGAGGGTGATGCCGTTGGGGTTGGCCAGGATGTAGTCGGCCGGGCGGCCGAAGATTTCCTGTGGGCCTTCGATCAGCGAGGCATTGCGGCTGATCACCTCGTTGAGGATGGTCGAGGCGGCCTGGCCCTGGAACTGCGGGTTGGCGGCCAGGGCCCCGGCCAGTTGCGACTGGCCCGCTTGCAGGGCGTTGTTCAAGACCACGCCGGGCTTGCCGACGTTGTAGTCGAGGAACTGGTTGTGCGACAGGCCGTGGGGGTTGGGGGCGACGATGTCGATCACCGGTACGCCGTGGCCATTGTTGATGATGGGCGTGCCGCCTGGGCCGGGGGCGGGTTGCAGGCCTCCCTGGGCCAGGGCCGTGGAGGAGGTGAGCAGCGCAAGGGAGATGGCCCAGCGCAAGGTATTGGGCCGTGGTGCCGGTTGCTTGGGATCTTTCTTCACGTCTTCGTTCTCTTTGTTGTGGGTGAATCAGATGTTCAGGGTCCAGTCCAGTACCCAGAATCCTGGCTCCAGGCGTCGGCGGGGGAGGTCGCTGGCGTAGAGCGCATGCTGGTAGTCCAGGCGCAGCCGCGAGCCCGGCATGCTGAGCTCCACGCCCACGGCGGCACCTGCCAGGCGTTGGGAGGGCTGGCCATGGAAGAGGCGGGCCCAGCCCAGGTCCAGGCCGACGACCGGGCGGACCTCCAGGCCGTAGGGCAGCGACAGGGGCAGGGGCTGGCTGAGGGTGTTGCGCCAGACGCCAGTGCTGGCACCGGCGACGGTGTATTGGCGAAAGCCGCGCACGGCAGAGTCGTCGCTGAGCAACTGCTGTTCGACAGCGAACAGGACATCGCGGCTGTATTGCAGGTTGAGTTCGCTTTGCCAGCGCCAGGGCCGTTGTGCCGGACCTTGGCGCAGGTGCAGCAGGCTGGCGCGGTACTTGCGAAATTGCGGCGCTGGGGCGAGCGTCCCTTGGGCTTTGCGGTCGGCGCCGAACCCGTCCAGCCCCTGGGCGATGCCCAGGTAGGCGTTCCACAGGCCGCCATCGAGCCAGAGTAGGTTGATGCCTGTCTCCAGGGTGGTGAGGGTAGGGCTCTGCACGCCCGCGACCACGCCTGTTATGCGGTTGACCAGGCGCTTGTGGTCCAGGCGGGCGCTGGCGCTTAGCATGCCCTGCGGGTTGCGCCAGAGCACGCGCTCGGCGCTCATGCCCAGGAAGCGGCTGTTGCCGCTGCTGACCTGGCGCCCGTGGGGGATGGGCGAGCGATAGGCGATCTCGCTGGCGTTCAGGGCGAAGGTCCAGGGGCCGTAGGGAAGGCTGTAGTAGAGACTGGCGCCTCGGCTTTCGCCGGGGGCACCGAAGAGCGTCGAGACCAGCGACAGGCGCAGGTCGTCGTTGAGGTTCAGCGGGCTGTCCAGGCCGAGGCTCAGGTTCAGGCGATGACGGCCGGTCAGCTCGCTGCCGCGGTTGTCGAGGCGCCCGTCCAGGTGCCAGCGCGAGCTGACCTGGCGCGCTCCGAGCAGCACCTGGGTGCCCCCTTGCAGCTCGCCTGGCGACAGGTCGGCGACGACGTCATAGGCGCGCAGCCGATTGAGCTGGTCGAGCCCTTGTTCCAGGTCCGGCAGGTACAAGGGATGGCCGAGCAGGTCGGGGAAGGCGCCCTGCAGGGACAGCGGCAGGTCGGCGCCAGCCAGTTCGATCGACTCGACGAAGCCTTCGACGATGACGATCTCCAGCGGCTCCCCCGGTTCGGGTTGCCGGGCCAGGTAGGGACGGCTGGTCGGATAGCCGGCCTGCACGTAACGCTCGGTGATGGCCTTCAGCAGCCGGTTGATGTCAGCCACGCCCATGCAGGGACGCAGCAGTGGCCGCAGGGTTCGCTCCAGCGCTGGGGTGGAGAGCGACTGGTTGCCAGCCAGGCGTACGCCTGGGGCAGGCCAGCAGTGGGTGTCCGGCTCATGGGGGGAGGAGGAAGGCGTCGGCGTGGCACTGGGGCGCTCGCGTTGCTGCCAGCGCTGCAGCCGCTGCTGGTGCTCCAGTTGCTGGAGCGTGCGCTGTTGTTCGCGCAGTTGCTGGCTGGCCGGGTCGTCGGCCAGGGCCTGGGGCATGGCCAGGAGACCGGACAACAGGCCAGCCAGCAGCCACCTGGCGGTGTGGAAGCGGAGCGAGGCGGTCGGCATGGAAGAAATCTGCAAAGTGCGTACGGTTCAGTACTCGTTTGCGAGGATTCTAAGAATGCGACTGGTCGTCTGGATGCGAGCCCGTGCCCACCTGCGTGTCAGGCAGATGCGGAATTAGTGTCGGGAAATTCTGAGGAAATATCCTGGATCGTACGCTTTCAGGGACGGATCTCGATCAGGGTGCCGTCCTTGACCATGCTCCAGACTTCGCGCATGTCGTCATTGCGCATGGCGATGCAGCCTTCGGTCCAGTCCAGGGTATGGAAGTACCACTCCGGGTATTCCTCGTCGATCGGCGTGCCGTGGATCATGATCATGCTGCCCGGGTTGACGCCTTCGCGGCGGGCACGGGCGGCATCCCTGATGTTCGGGTAGGAGATGTGCATGGCCAGGTTGAAGCGGTCGCTGACCTTGCGCCAGTCGAGCCAGTAGAGGCCTTCGGGAGTCTTCTTGTCGCCCTCGCGCTCCTTGGCCCCCTTGGGTTGCTTGCCCAGGGAGATGCGGTAGGTCTTGAGCGGCTCGCCGCGGCTGATCAATTGCAGGCGGCGTTCGGACTTGAGCACCAGCACCTTGTCGATCAATGGCTGGGTGGGAACCTGGGCCGGGGAGTGGGACGGTGGCTGCGTAGCGGGCAGGGGCTTGCGGATGATGGTTTCGGTGAAGGCCGCCTGGGACACCGATACAACGCAGAGGCAGAAGAGGGCGAACAACCAGCGCATGAAACCTTATCCCTGAAAGCTAGGTGGTGGACGACGAGACGTTCATCGGTGGCAGGTATTCATGGCCTATGGGGTAGTGCTGCCCGATGCGGTCACGATAATAGCATTCTAGTGTGCGAGCGACGGTGCGGAAAGCCAGCGCGTCCCAGGGAATCTCGTGTTCCTCGAACAGCCGCACTTCCAGGCTCTCGATGCCCACGGCGAAGTCCAGGTCGGCCAGCTCGGCGCGGAAGAACACATGCACCTGGTTGATGTGCGGCAGGTCGAACAGCTGGTACAGGCTCATCTGCCCGACTCGGGCGCAGGCCTCCTCCACGGTTTCGCGACGAGCGGCCTGGTCGAGGGTCTCGCCATTCTCCATGAAGCCGGCAGGCAGGGTCCAGAAACCACGGCGCGGCTCGATCGCGCGACGGCACAGCAGCACCTGGCTGCCCCAGGTGGGCAGCACGCCGGCGACGATGTTGGGGTTCTGGTAATGGATGGTCCGGCAGTGTTCGCAGACGTACCGCGGGCGGCTGTCGCCCTCGGGGATCCGCTGGATGACCGGGTGGCCGCACGCGCTGCAGAATTTCATGCTTTTATTCCTTTGAGGTCGGGATATCTTGGCGCGCCTGGCGGCTCGCCCGCAAGCCGCCATCTGGCGGGGCTTGGGTGCTTCGCGGCTTTGGTGCATCATGCAAGACAGGCCTTGGAATCGAGAGTGTGTAATGCTGGACGAGCTTCTTCGCCGAATGAGCAACCATACCCCCGCGTCATTGGAGACGGACCACCGTTTCCCCGAGGCGGCGGTACTCCTGCCCATCACCCGCAGCGAAGAGCCCGAACTGGTGCTGACCCTGCGCGCCAAGGGGCTGTCCACCCATGGCGGCGAAGTGGCCTTCCCTGGCGGGCGGCGCGACCCGGAAGACCCGGACCTGGTGTTCACCGCGCTGCGCGAAGCCGAGGAGGAAATCGGCCTGCCGCCTGGCCTGGTGGAAGTGATCGGCCCGCTCAGCCCGCTGGTGTCGTTGCATGGCCTGAAGGTGACGCCATTCGTCGGCCTGATCCCGGACTACGTCGAGTACCGCGCCAACGACGCGGAGATCGCCGCGGTGTTCAGTGTGCCGCTGGAGTTCTTCCGCCAGGACCCGCGCGACCATACCCATCGCATCGACTACCAGGGGCGCAGCTGGTACGTGCCCAGCTACCGCTATGGCGACTACAAGATCTGGGGATTGTCGGCGATCATGATCGTCGAGCTGGTCAACCTGCTGTACGACGCCGGTATCAGCCTGCACCAGCCCCCCGAACGCTTCATCCAGAACTGAGTGGGGCCCACCCCGCCACCCCGGCAAACCTTGAGGAGCCAACCATGAAATATCGCCTGGGCGACCTGCGGGTCGAGACCCACCCCACCAGTTGGGCCGCCCCCACTGCCACGCTGATCGGCAAGGTACGCCTGCAGGCCCACGCCAGTGTCTGGTTCGGCGCGGTGCTGCGCGGCGACAACGAGCTGATCGACATCGGCGAGGGCAGCAATGTCCAGGACGGCACGGTGATGCACACCGACATGGGCTCGCCGCTGACCATCGGCAAGGGCGTGACCATTGGCCACAATGCCATGCTCCATGGTTGCAGCGTCGACGACTACAGCCTCATCGGTATCAACGCGGTGATCCTCAACGGTGCACGCATCGGCAAGCACTGCATCATCGGCGCCAATGCGCTGATTCCCGAGGGCAAGGAAATCCCCGATGGCTCGCTGGTGATGGGCTCGCCAGGCAAGGTGGTACGCGAGCTGACCGACGCGCAGAAACGCATGCTCGAGGCCAGCGCGGCCCACTACGTGCACAATGCCGAGCGCTACGCCCGTGACCTGGCGCCCCAGGAGGACTGACATGAGCGATGCCGAACGCCCCGTCGCCTCGCCTTGCGTGAGCGTCTGCGCCCTGGACGAGCAGGACATCTGCGTCGGCTGCCAGCGGACGGTGGCGGAGATCACCCGTTGGGGGCGCATGGACAACCAGGAGCGGCGCCAGGTGCTGAAGCTGTGTCATGAGCGGGCGGTGGCCGCGGGGTTGATCATCGGGATGTGAACGGTGGGGCATCTGCGTACACGTTGGGCTTGGTAAGTGCTGGGGCGCGAGGCGGCCCCAACAGCTGCGGTTGACTCAAAAATCAAGTAATCTGTGCCGCTTGCCCAACGTGTGATCCCATGTTCTATCTCATTGCCTACATCAGCAGCGTAGTGCTGATCAACTACGCCTTTTCCAGTGCCCCGCACCTGGACGTGATCTGGTCCGCCTGGGGCGGGCTGGTGTTCATCCTGCGCGACATGGTGCAGACCCGCCATGGCCATGGTGCGCTGCTGGCCATGCTGGTGGCGCTGGTGCTGTCCTATGTCACCTCCGAGCCGGCCATCGCCCTGGCCAGCGCCACGGCGTTCTTCGTCTCCGAACTGATCGACTGGCTGGTGTTCAGCATCACCCGCCGGCCGCTGCGCGACCGCCTGTGGCTGAGCTCGGCGCTGAGCATCCCGGTGGATACCTTCATTTTCTTCGGCATGATCGGCGCCCTGACTCCAACGGTGGTCGGCACCGCCCTGGGGTCGAAGTTCGCCGGAGTCACCGTGGTGTGGCTGGCCATGGCCTGGCGGGCACGGCGTGCGGCTGTCGTTGGCTGATTGCAAGGGGCAGCCCCGCGTTCACCGGCCAGTGTAGAATAGCGGTCCTTTTTCAGCGGGCGGCAGCCAGCATGGCGCGGCCCCGACGCCTTCGAGGACCTGAAATGACCCGTATCGGAACCCCATTGTCGCCCACCGCGACCCGTGTACTGCTGTGTGGCTGCGGCGAGCTGGGCAAGGAAGTGGTGATCGAGCTGCAGCGCTTGGGTGTCGAGGTGATCGCCGTGGACCGCTACGCCAACGCCCCGGCCATGCAGGTCGCGCACCGCAGCCATGTCATCGACATGCTCGATGGCGCCGCCCTGCGCGCGGTGATCGAAGCCGAGAAGCCGCACTACATCGTCCCAGAGATCGAGGCTATCGCCACCGCCACGTTGGTCGAGCTGGAGAACGAGGGCTTCAACGTGGTGCCCACCGCCCGCGCCACCCAACTGACCATGAACCGCGAAGGCATCCGCCGCCTGGCCGCCGAGGAACTGGACTTGCCGACCTCGCCGTATCACTTCGCCGATACCTTCGAGGAGTACGCCAGGGCGGTCACCGACCTGGGCTACCCCTGCGTGGTCAAGCCGGTGATGAGTTCGTCGGGCAAGGGCCAGAGCCTGCTGCGCGGCGAAGCCGACCTGCAAAAGGCCTGGGACTATGCCCAGGAAGGTGGCCGCGCCGGCCGGGGCCGGGTGATCATCGAAGGGTTCATCGATTTCGACTATGAGATCACCCTGCTGACCGTGCGCCACGTGGGCGGCACCACGTTCCTCGAGCCGGTCGGCCATCGCCAGGAGAAGGGCGACTACCAGGAATCCTGGCAGCCCCAGGCGATGAACCCGAAGGCCTTGGCGGAATCGCAACGGGTGGCCAAGGCGGTCACCGATGCCCTGGGTGGGCGTGGCCTGTTCGGTGTGGAGCTGTTCGTCAAGGGCGACCAGGTGTGGTTCAGCGAAGTTTCGCCGCGCCCGCACGACACGGGCCTGGTGACCCTGATCTCCCAGGATCTTTCGCAGTTCGCCCTGCATGCCCGTGCCATCCTCGGCCTGCCGATCCCGGTGGTGCGCCAGTTCGGGCCGTCGGCCTCGGCGGTGATCCTGCCGCAGGGTCAGTCCCAGCAGACCACCTTCGCCAACCTCGGCGCCGCCTTGAGCGAACCGGACACTGCCATCCGCCTGTTCGGCAAGCCGCAGATCGACGGCCAGCGCCGCATGGGCGTCTGCCTGGCGCGAGACGAGTCGATCGAAGCCGCTCGTGCCAAGGCGACCCGCGCCTCCCAGGCAGTCAAGGTCGAGTTCTAAGCTTAAAGCGGCAAGCGGCAAGAAAAAGCAGGTCGTGCACGATCCCGCTTTTACTTGCCGCTTGAAGCTTGCAGCTGGAAATTCAAAGCTCGCTGTTGCGTGTCTCTTTCAGGCAAAGCACGGCAATCAGGCTGATCACCGCCGCCACCGACACATAGCCCCCCACCCAGCTCAATCCCCCCATGCTCACCAGTTGCTGGGCGAAGAACGGTGCCGCCGAGGCACCGACGATACCGCCCAGGTTGTAGGCTGCCGAGGCGCCGGTGTAGCGTACGTGGGTCGGGAACAGCTCTGGCAGCAATGCCCCCATCGGCGCGAAGGTCACACCCATCAGGAACAGCTCGATGGCCAGGAACAGCGCCACGCCAGTGGTCGAGCCCGAGGTCAGCAGTGGCTCCATGGTAAAGCCCGAGGCCACGGCCAGTAGGCCGCCGACGATCAGCACCGGCTTGCGCCCGTAGCGGTCGCTCAGCCAGGCCGACAGCGGGGTGGCCAGGGCCATGAAGACCACCGCGAAGCACAGCATGCCCAGGAAGCTCTCGCGGCTGTAGCCCAGGGTCGATACGCCATAGCTGAGGGAGAATACCGTGGAGATGTAGAACAGCGCGTAGCACACCACCATCGCCGCGGCACCCAGCAGGGTCGGCAGCCAGTATTTGGCGAACAGGTCGACCACCGGCATCTTCACCCGTTCATGGCGCGCCACGGCCTTGGCGAACACCGGGCTTTCCTCGAGCTTCAGGCGCACGTACAAGCCAACGATCACCAGCGCCGCACTGAGCAGGAAGGGGATGCGCCAGCCCCACTCGCGGAACTGCTCGTCGCTGAGCACCAGGGCCAGGGTCAGGAACAGGCCGTTGGCGGCCAGGAAGCCAATCGACGGGCCCAGTTGCGGGAACATGCCGAACCAGGCGCGCTTGCCCTGCGGGGCGTTCTCGGTGGCCAGCAGCGCCGCGCCGCCCCATTCGCCGCCCAGCCCCAGGCCCTGGCCGAAGCGCAGCAGGCAGAGGATGATCGGGGCCCAGATGCCGATGCTGTCGTAGCCCGGCAGCACCCCGATCAGGGTGGTGGAGACGCCCATCAACAACAGCGAGGCGACCAGGGTCGACTTGCGTCCGATGCGGTCGCCGAAGTGGCCGAACAGGGCCGAGCCCAGCGGCCGGGCGAGGAAGGCGATACCGAAGGTGAGGAAGGCCGCGAGCATCTGCGCGGTACCAGACCCGGACGGGAAGAACACCGGGCCGATCACCAGGGCGGCGGCGGTGGCGTAGACGTAGAAATCGTAGAACTCGATGGCGGTGCCGATGAAACTCGCCGTGGCGACCCGCGCAGGCGAGTTGACGGGCGTCGCCGGGGTCGAATCGGCATAGGTGCTGCTGGTTGTCATTGCATAGGTCCCTGACAGTCGGATGCATCCTGGGCATGGCCGCGCGCTGCCCAGGCAGGCATGGGCACACGGACGCCGGAGCGTTTGTTGTGGTTCGCCCGCTGACGAGGGCCCCAGGGGATAGGATCGGGAGCGGGCGCTGTTCGGGGTGGTGAAGCAGGACCGCGGGGCGTGTCAGTGGAGCGGACTGGCCGTGTGACGCCGGGTGCGGGTAGCGGGCGGGACGGCAGGGCTGGGTAAGCGTGACCCGAGTATAGCTATCGGGTCACGGTCCATACCAGTACCTTGCTGGCGCAATTGTCCTCTGTTTCGAGGATTTCCAGGCGATAGCGGCCGATCTTCAGGCACACGGCGCTTTCCGGAATGCTTTCCAGGGCCTCGGTGACCAGGCCGTTGAGTGTCTTCGGCCCGCCGTCGCAGGGCAGGTGCCAGCCCAGGCTGCGATTGAGCTCGCGCAGCGAAGCGGTGCCCTCGATCACGTAGCGGCCGTCGGGCTGGGGGTGGATGTGTGGGTTGTCGAGCGACTGCTCGTCCTCGAACTCGCCGACGATCTCCTCGAGGATGTCCTCCAGGGTGACGATGCCCAGCACTTCGCCGTATTCGTCGACCACCACGCCCAGGCGGCGCTGTTGCTTGTGGAAGTTCAGCAGTTGCAGTTGCAGCGGCGTGCTCTCGGGCACGAAGTAGGGCTCGTAGCAGGCGGCCCGCAGCGCTTGCAGGGTCAACTCGGCCCTGGGCAGCAGATGGCTGATCAGCTTGGTGTTGAGGATGGCTTCGACCTGGTTGATGTCGCTGTGGTAGACCGGCAGGCGGGTATGGCGGCTGACGATCAGTTGCTCGACGATGCGCTCCATCGGCTCGTCCAGGTTGATGCCGTCCACTTCGTTGCGCGGTACCAGGATGTCGTTGACGGTGATCTTGTCCAGCGCCTGCAGCCCTTCCGGCAGGCCAGGGCGGGGTGGTTCGAGTGGTTCGTCCTCGTCGAAGCGATCGTCTTCCTGTGGGTGCAGGGCCACGGCAGTGGGTTGTGCGCGGAACGGCCGCAGGATCAGCCGGGCGCAGCCGTCCAGCAGGCAAGCCAGCGGCTGCAGGGTAGCCAGGGGCCATTTCAGCAGGCTGGCGCCGAGGCTGACGAACGCCTGCGGATTGCGCCGGGCCATGCGCCGCGGCAGGTACTCGGCCAGCACCAGCAGGGTCAGGGCGGCGGCGAGGCCGGCGAGCCAGAAACCGTGTTCGCCGTCGTAGCGCTGGCCCAGCAGGCAGGCCAGGCCCAGCACCAGCAGCTTGCCCAGGCTGGCGCAGAGCACCAGGGCCTGGGCGGGCAGGGTGGGTT
>NZ_JBCGFQ010000077.1:0-14619 GCF_040984075.1 Pseudomonas sp. I2 | reverse complement strand
TTCGAGGACGATGCGCCCGGCAGCCGTCAGGTGCAGCTGCGAGCCCTGGCGCTCCAAGAGCGGCTGGCCGAGGTCCTGCTCGAGCTGGGCAACCTGCTTGCTCACCGCCGATTGGCTGATGTGCAGGGTCTGGGCTGCCTGGGTGAAGCCCCCTCGATGCACCACTTCGATGAAACTGCGCAGCTGTTTGAATTCCATGTGTAGAATTCCATTATGGAATGGCGATCAGTCTAACAATTCGCTTCTGGCCTAGGCAGGTGAAAACTTAAAATGAACGCCTGTCGAGGACTCCGTACCATGAAACCCCTGTCGTTGAAAAAATGCCTACGCCTGCTCGCCGAGCTGGCGATCCTGCTTGCCCTGTTCCTGCTTGGCGGCCAGCTCGCCGTCTGGCTGGGGTGGCCGATTCCCGGCGGGGTGATGGGGCTGGCGCTGCTGTTGCTGCTGTTCGCCTGCGGTGTGGTGAAGCCGGCCATGCTGCAGCTGGGGGCCGGCTGGCTGATGGCAGAGATGCTGCTGTTCTTCATCCCGGCGTTGATGAGCCTGCTCGACTACGGCAACCTGCTGCGCAACGAGGGCTGGCGCATCCTGCTGGTGATCGCCGTGAGTACCTTGCTGGTGATGGTGGTCACGGCCGTGACCGTCGAGCTGGTGTGCCGCTGGAGGCTGCGCCATGAGCCTTGAACCCATGCCGTTGTTCTGGCTGGCGCTGACCCTGCTGGCCTACCTGGGCAGCCGTTGGCTGTACCGGCGCAGCGGGCGCTACCTGCTGTCGCCGCTGATCCTGGTGCCGGCCCTGTTGCTGGCGGTGGCTGTGCCGCTGCACACCGCTTACGCCGAATACGCGCGCAACACCCACTGGCTGATGAGCGTGCTGGGCCCGGTGACGGTGGCCTTCGCCGTGCCGATCTGGCAACAGCGGGCTTTGCTGGCGCGGCACTGGCCGGCGCTGCTGGTGGGCATGCTGGCCGGTAGCGGCGCTTCGATCGCCAGTTCCTGGGGCTTGGCGCACCTGCTGGCGCTGGACGAGTCGGTCAGCCTGTCGCTGCTGCCGCGTTCGATCACCACGCCGTTCGCCATGCCGCTGGCCCGTGACCTCGGTGGCGTGCCGGAGCTGACCGCCGTGTTCGTCATGTTCACCGGCGTGCTCGGTGCAGTGTTCGGCGGCATCCTGCTGCGCTGGCTGCCCCTGCGCACGCCCTTGGCCCGCGGCGCGCTATTCGGTGTCGGCGCCCATGGCGCGGGTGTCAGCCGGGCCCAGGAGGTAGGGGGCGAGGAAGGCTCCGTGGCCGGCCTGGTCATGGTCCTGACCGGCCTGCTCAACCTGTTCGCCGCACCCCTGCTGACGTGGCTGCTCTGACCGTTCATACCGCTGACCCGCAAAGCCAGCAAGCTGGCTGCCAATGCAAGTATCGCCGCCCCATGCGCTGACTAGACTGAGCCTCGACATAGAGAGCACATGTAAGTGCCGAGGTGACACGCAATGAGCGCAACCCTGCCCTATATCGCCAACACTTATCCACCGGGACAACTCTGATGCCACTGGCTGAAATACCATTGTGCGTCTGGCGTACCCGAGGCCAAAGTTTTTCCTTCCGGGGCCAGAGCATCCGTTACTGGACAGCAGGGCAAGGAGAGCCACTGCTACTGCTTCACGGTTTCCCCACCGCCAGCTGGGATTGGCACTACCTGTGGGCACCCCTGACCCAGCGCTTCCGTGTGCTGGCCTGCGACATGCTCGGCTTTGGCGATTCGGCCAAGCCGCTTGACCACGACTACAGCCTGATGGAGCAGGCCGACCTGCAACAGGCCCTGCTCGCGCACCTGCGCATCGATCAGCCAGTCCACCTGCTGGCCCACGACTACGGTGGCAGCGTGGCCCAGGAGCTGCTGGCCCGGCACCACGAGCGACGCCTGGAAGTCGCCAGCTGCGCGTTCCTCAACAGCGGCCTGTTCCCCGAGTGCTACCAGGTGCTGCTGCTCCAGAAGCTCTTGCTCAGCCCCTTGGGCTGGTTGGTGGGCCGCAGTTTCGGGCGGGACGATCTGGTGCGCAACGTCAGCCATATCTACGGACCCTGCACCCATCCCAGCGAAAGTGCCCTGGATGACTACTGGAGCCTGATCGTCTCCAACCGTGGCACGCGCATCCTGCACAAGCTGATCAGCTACCTGCCCGAACGCCGGGTGCATCGCGAGCGCTGGGTCGGTGCGCTGCAGCGCCGGGGCGTGCCGCTGCGCTTCATCAATGGCGTGGTCGACCCGGTCTCCGGCGCGCGGATGGTCGAGCGCTACCGACAACTGGTGCCGGAGCCGGACACCGTGTCGCTGCAGGGTATCGGCCACTACCCGCACACCGAGGCGCCGCTGCAGGTGCTGCGGCATTACCTGGCCTTTCGCGAGCAGCCCCTGACGTGCTTCACGCAGAAAGTCGCCTGGTCCTGAAGGCGGGTCGCACAGATTAGGCGGTGGGCGATCATCGGCCTGTCTTATCGCCCGCCATTCAGCCCCCGTGCGCTTGATTGTCCGCCGTCTGCGGCTGGCGGACACTGCCCGGACCCCAATCCCTGCCTGGAGCCTTGGACATGAGCGAAGCGGTACGACTGCAAGATCGTGTGGTGATCGTCACGGGGGCCGGTGGCGGCCTGGGCAGGGCCCATGCGTTGCTGTTCGCCGCGCGTGGGGCCAAGGTGGTGGTCAACGACCTGGGGGGCTCGACCCACGGCGAAGGCGCCAGCGCCTCGGCGGCCGACCGAGTGGTGGAGGAGATCCGCGCAGCGGGTGGCATGGCGGTGGCCAACCATGACTCGGTCACCGACGGCGCACGCATCGTCGAGCAGGCCCTGGATTGCTTCGGCCGGGTCGATGTGCTGGTGAACAATGCCGGCATCCTGCGCGACAAGACCTTCCACAAGATGGAGGACGGCGATTGGGACCTGGTCTACCGGGTCCATGTGGAGGGGGCCTACAAGGTCACCCACGCCGCCTGGCCACACTTGCGCGAGCAGAACTGGGGGCGGGTGATCTTCACCGCGTCGACCTCCGGCATCTACGGCAACTTCGGCCAGGCCAACTACGGCATGGCCAAGCTGGGTCTGTATGGCCTGACCCGTACCCTGGCCATCGAAGGACGCAGGCACGGCATCCTGGTCAACGCCATCGCCCCCACCGGCGGGACGCGCATGACCGAAGGGTTGATTCCGCCCCAGGTGTTCGAGCGGCTCAAGCCCGAGCTGGTCAGCCCGCTGGTGGTGTACCTGGGCAGCGAGCGCTGCGAGGACAGCGGGCAACTGTTCGAAGTGGGCGGCGGTTGGGTCGGCAAGGTGCGCTGGGAGCGTAGCCTGGGTGTCGGCTTCGATCCTCGGGAAGGCTTTACCCCGGAGCAGGTGGCGGACAACTGGGGACGGATCTGCGATTTCGACGGCGCGGTGCATCCCGAGGACAGCCTGCAAGCGTTGCAGCAAATGATGGCGAACCTGCAGAAGTATCCGCTGGGTTGAGGCCATTGGGGCTGCGCAGCCCATCGCCGGCAAGCCGGCTCCCACAGGAGCCCCGTTGCCCTTTCGGCCTCTGTTCTCCGCGTGCAGGGTAATCCTCCACAGATGTTCCCGGCAGGGCACATGATTTGTGAACGCCGCTGGACCTGTGGGAGCTGGCTTGCCGGCGATGGGCCGCGCAGCGGCCCCGATATTCCTGCAGACATAAAAAAGGCCACTGCAAACGCAGCGGCCAATCGAGACGTTAGATCAAGGAGCTTCAAAATCAACGTCGGTGAACCTTGCAGGCCCGAAGAACAGGGGGAGAGCCCTTCGTGCCAGCCAGTGAGGTCAGAATAAGCGCTTGATCCCGTAGGAAAAATAGCGACTTCCGACATTCACCTTTACGTTTAGGGTAAAAGTCCTGGCACGAACCGTGCCCCTCACGCGATACGCCGTGTCAGTGCGCTGGCGCGTAGCCCATCCGCCAACTGGCAGCCTGCGTCGCCGCCAGCAAGCGCTGGGCCGCCGGGCCATGTTCGTCGGCATGGAAGATCGACGTCGGGCCGACCACGGTCATCACCGCAGCGATCTGGCCCATGGCATTGAACACCGGTGCCGACAGGGCATCCACGCCCGGCATCAGCAGACCATGCACATGGTGCAGGCCGCGCTCGCGGATCTGCGTCAGCAACGGCGCATAGTCGCTGAACGGCTGGTTCAGCGTGGCCAGCTCCCGCTCGCGCAACTCGACAGTTTCGCGCTCCGGCAGGTAGGCGGCGAACACCAGTCCCGTGGAGGAGCTGAGCAGCGGCAGGACCGAGCCGATCTGCGTCACCACCGTCACCGCGCGTACCGCCGGTTCGATGCTCACCACCGTGGCGCCCTGGTTGCCCCACACGGCCACGAAACAGCTCTCGTTGAGCGCGTCGCGCAGTTGCGACAGCGGCAGGGCCGACACCTTCAGCACATCGATGCTCCCCAGCGCAGCCATCCCCACCCGCAGGGCCTCGCGCCCCAGCCCGTAGTGGTTGGTGGCCGGGTCCTGCTCGGCGAAGCCGCTGGCGATCAGCGCCTGCAGGTAGCGGTGCACCTTGCTGGCGGGCATGTCCACATGCTCAGCCAGGCGCGACAGGGAGGTGGACGGCGAGAGTTCGGCAAGGGCCTTGAGAATATCGGTGCCGACTTCCGCCGAGCGAACCTTCTGCTTGCCGTTGTCGGCGGGGGAGCTGGCTTTGGCCATGGGCTTGGGCATCCAGGGAGACAGATGGGCGTCTTTATAGCTTGACGGCATGTGGCAATCAAATTACGTTATTCGTAATCTGATTACGATAAAAACAATGCAGACGCGCTGCCACGCCTGGGTCGATCGCCGGAAAGAGCCGGAACGGGCCAGCAGCCAGCTGCCAGCAACGGCTCCCTGGGAGCCCGGAGGCACCGATGAATCGCGACCATTCCCCTGTTCTTGAATACCTGAGCGGGTTCGGCAACGAATTCGCCAGCGAGGCGTTGCCCGGCGCCCTGCCTGTGGGGCAGAACTCGCCGCAGAAAGCCCCTTATGGCCTGTACGCCGAGCTGCTCTCGGGCACCGCGTTCACCATGCCGCGCAGCGAACTGCGCCGCACCTGGCTGTACCGCATCCGCCCCTCGGCCCTGCACCCGCGCTTCGAGCGCCTGGAGCGCCAGCCACTGGGCAGCCCGCTGGGCGACGTCACCCCCAACCGCCTGCGCTGGAGCTCACAGCCGATCCCGTCCGAGTCCACCGACTTCATCGAGGGCTGGGTGCCCATGGTGGCCAACTCGGCGGCGCAGAAGCCGGCTGGCGTGAGCATCTACATCTACCGCGCCAACCGCTCCATGGAGCGGGTGTTCTTCAACGCCGACGGTGAGCTGCTGCTGGTGCCGGAGCAGGGCCGCCTGCGCATCGCCACCGAGCTGGGCGTGATGGAGGTCGAGCCGCTGGAGATCGCCGTGATCCCGCGCGGCATGAAGTTCCGCGTCGAACTGCTCGACGGCCAGGCCCGTGGCTACATCGCCGAGAACCATGGCGCGCCGCTGCGCATCCCGGATCTGGGGCCGATCGGCAGCAATGGCCTGGCCAACCCGCGTGACTTCCTCACCCCGGTCGCCCACTACGAGGAGGCCGAGGGGCCTGTGCAACTGGTGCAGAAGTTCCTCGGCGAACACTGGGCCTGCGAGCTCCAGCACTCGCCGCTGGACGTGGTGGCATGGCATGGTAGCAACGTGCCCTACAAGTACGACCTGCGCCGTTTCAACACCATCGGCACGGTCAGCTTCGACCACCCGGACCCGTCGATCTTCACTGTGCTGACCTCGCCGACCAGCGTCCACGGCCTGGCCAACATGGATTTCGTGATCTTCCCGCCGCGCTGGATGGTGGCCGAGAACACCTTCCGTCCGCCATGGTTCCACCGCAACCTGATGAACGAGTTCATGGGCCTGATCCACGGCGCCTACGATGCCAAGGCCGAAGGCTTCCTGCCCGGCGGCGCTTCGCTGCATGGCGTGATGAGCGCCCACGGCCCGGATGCCGAGACCTGCGCCAAGGCCATCGCCGCCGACCTGGCGCCGCACAAGATCGACGACACCATGGCGTTCATGTTCGAGACCAGCCAGGTGCTGCGTCCGAGCCGCCATGCCCTGGAGTGCCCGCAACTGCAGGCCGACTACGATAGTTGCTGGGCCACCTTGCCGAGCACCTTCAACCCGAACCGGAGATAACCCATGAACCAGACCGCCATCGCCCGCAGTTGGGTCGAGCACGCCAACGGCCACCGCGACTTCCCGTTGCAGAACCTGCCCCTGGGCATCTTCAGCCGCCCGGGCGAAGCGCTGCGTTGCGGCGTGGCCATCGGCGACGCCATCCTCGACCTGGAGGCGGTACTGGCCGCCGGGCTGTTCGACGGCGAGGCCAAGGCCGCGGTGCAAGCCACCCGTGGCGGCGCGCTGAACGCCTTCTTCGCCCTCGGCCGCCCGGCCCGTGTCGCCCTGCGCGAGCGCCTGCTGGCGCTGCTCGGCGAGCACAGCGAGCACCAGGCGGCGCTGAAAGCGGCGCTGTACCCGGCCAGCGAGTGCCAGATGCACCTGCCGGCCAAGGTCGGCGACTACACCGACTTCTACGTGGGCATCGAGCACGCCAAGAACGTCGGCAAGCTGTTCCGCCCAGACAACCCGCTGCTGCCCAACTACAAGTACGTGCCCATCGGCTACCATGGCCGTGCTTCGACCATCCGCCCCTCCGGCACCGACGTGCGCCGGCCCAAGGGCCAGACGCTGCCGGCCGGGCAGGCCGAGCCGAGCTTCGGCCCTTGCGCGCGCCTGGACTACGAGCTGGAGCTGGGTATCTGGATCGGCCAGGGCAACGCCATGGGCCAGCCCATCCCGGTAGGCGACGCCGCCGAGCACGTGGCCGGCTTCTGCCTGCTCAACGACTGGTCGGCGCGTGACATCCAGGCCTGGGAATACCAGCCGCTGGGCCCATTCCTGTCCAAGAGCTTCATCACCACCGTCTCGCCCTGGGTGGTCACCGCCGAGGCCTTGGAGCCGTTCCGCTGCGCCCAGCCGGCCCGCCCGCAAGGCGACCCGCAGCCACTGTCGTACCTGCTGGACACCCGTGACCAGGCCAACGGCGCCTTCGACATCGAACTGGAAGTGCTGCTGCTCACCGAGCGCATGCGCGAGGAGGGCTTGCCGGCCCATCGCCTGACCCTGAGCAATACCCGCAGCATGTACTGGACCGTGGCGCAGATGGTCGCCCACCACAGCGTCAACGGCTGCCAGTTGCAGCCGGGCGACCTGTTCGGTTCGGGTACCCTGTCTGGCGCGGTGCCTGGCTCCTTCGGCAGCCTGCTGGAGATCACCGAGGGCGGCAAGCACCCGGTGGAGCTGGCCAGCGGCGAGGTGCGCAAGTTCCTCGAGGACGGCGACGAGATCATCCTGCGCGCCCGCTGCACCCGCGACGGCGTGGCCAGCATCGGCTTCGGCGAATGCCGCGGCAAGATCCTGGCGGCCAACTGAGGGGCAGGGCGATGGAGCTGTTCACCTACTACCGTTCCACCTCCTCGTATCGGGTGCGCATCGCCCTGGCGCTCAAGGGCCTGGATTACCAGGCCCTGCCGGTGAACCTGCTGCAGGGCGAGCAGCACACGGCGGGCTACCTGGCGCTCAATCCCCAGGGCCGCGTGCCGGCCCTGCGTACCGACGGCGGCGCACTGCTGGTGCAGTCGCCGGCGATCATCGAGTACCTGGAAGAGGTTCATCCACAGCCGGCGCTGTTGCCAGCCGATGCCGAGGCGCGCGCCAAGGTACGTAGCGTGGCGGCGATCATCGGCTGCGACATCCACCCGCTGCACAACGTCAGCGTGCTCAAGCAATTGCGCCAGTTGGGCCATGACGAGGCCCAGGTCAACCAGTGGATCGCCCATTGGATTGGCCAGGGCCTGGCAGCTGTCGAGCAGTTGATCGGCGACGAGGGCTTCTGCTTCGGCGACGAGCCTGGGCTGGCGGATGTCTACCTGATCCCGCAGCTGTATGCGTCCGAGCGCTTCAACGTCGACCTCGGCAGCTTCCCGAGGATCCGCCGCGTCGCCGCCCTGGCCGAGGCGCATCCCGCCTTTCTCAAGGCCCACCCTTCCTGCCAGGTGGACACAC
This sequence comes from Pseudomonas sp. I2, assembly GCF_040984075.1. Lineage (NCBI taxonomy): Bacteria > Pseudomonadati > Pseudomonadota > Gammaproteobacteria > Pseudomonadales > Pseudomonadaceae > Pseudomonas > Pseudomonas sp. I2. The sequence continues at coordinate 6,475 of NZ_JBCGFQ010000077.1, read as the reverse complement.
CGGCTCAGTGAATCGAGCGCTTCGCCGAGGGTAGCTGGGCGAGGCGTTCGCTCAGCTTGAGGCGCTGCACCGGGTCGTCAGTCAGCAGCAGGGCATGCTCCAGGTCGAAGCGTTCGGCCTGGGGGCAGTCCAGATGCTGGTAGAGGGTGGCGCGGGCCAGGTAGTCGTTGACCGTCACCGGCCCCAGTTGCATGACCCGCTCGGCGTCGATCAGCGCGGCCAGGTCGTTGTCGTTGCTGGTGTGCAACTGGCGCAGGTTGCGTGACAGGCGCTGGAGCATCTGCAGGGGGCTGGCCGTGCGCAGGTGCTCGGCGCTCAGCGGCAGGTGCGGGCCGAACTGGCGGGCGAGCAGTTCGCGGCAGTCGGTCGGATACAGGCGCCGTCCGCCGCACGGGTCGAGCAGGTGATCGGCGCCCGGCACGCGCAGCAGGAAGTGGCCGGGAAAGTTCACGCCTTCCAGGGGAATCGACAGGCGCCGGGCCAGCTCCAGGGCGAGGATGGCCAACGGCAGCGGTTGCCCGCGTCGACGCTGCAAGACCTTGTCCATCAAGGCGGCCTGGGGGCGCAGGGGATGGTACTCGTCCTGCTGGAAACCCAGGGCGTTGAGTTGGCGCAGCAGTGGCTGGGCCAGTTCGCCGAGCGGCAGCATCGGCAGGTTGGCGCTGACCTGGCGTTGCAGCTCGTGCAGCTGGGCAAGGCCTGCCGCCGGCTCTACCGTCCGGTCATGTTCGGCGGCGATCCACAGGGTCGCCTCCAACAGGGCGACAGGTTCGCGTTCCAGGCAGGCCAGGCAGGCTTGACGTGGGTTCATGGGCATCTCCACACACGCTTATCTTTTAGCCCTGGCGCCGTGATTCGTCCAGTGGTCCGTCAGGGGATCGAGCGTCAAAGAGCTGCCTATACTGGAAAGAGCACCTCTTCGGGGAGCCCGTTGATGTTCGCGCTCATGCAAAGCACCCGCACCCAGTCGCTGCACCTGTGCATCGACCCGCCCACAGGCCTCAAGGCCGTGGTGGCGATCCACAGCGAGCAATTGGGGCCGGCCATGGGCGGTTGCCGCTACCTGCCCTATGCCGATGACGAAAGCGCCATGACCGATGCCATCCGCCTGGCCCAGGGCATGAGCTACAAGGCGGCCCTCGCTGGCTTGCCGCTGGGCGGCGGCAAGGCGGTGATCATGCGCAATCCGCATGTGGAAAACCGCGCGGCATTGTTCGAGGCCTTCGGCCGTTTCGTCGATACCCTGCAAGGGCGGTTCATCACTGCGGTGGACAGCGGCACCTCGACCCTGGACATGGACTGCATCGCCCAGGTCACCCCCCATGTCACCAGCACCACCGCCTCGGGCGATCCTTCGCCCCACGCGGCCATGGGGGTGTTCGCCGGTATCCGCGCCACGTCCGTGGCCCGGCTGGGCAGCGACAACCTCGAAGGCTTGCGGGTGGCGGTGCAAGGGCTGGGTAACGTCGGCTACGCCCTGGCCGAGCAACTGCATGCGGCGGGAGCGGAGCTGCTGGTCAGCGATCTCGACCCGGGGCGGGTGCGTTTGGCCGTGGAGCAGCTGGATGCGCATCCGGTGACCAACGATGCGCTGATCAGCACGCCTTGCGACATCTTCGCGCCTTGTGGCGTAGGGCCGGTGCTCAATGGCCAGAGCGTGATGCAGCTGCGTTGCGCGGCGGTGGCGGGTGCGGCGAACAATCAGTTGACCACGTTGCAGGTGGCCGACCAGTTGGAGAAGCGCGGCATCCTCTATGCGCCTGACTATGTGATCAATGCCGGTGGCCTGATCTACGTAGCGCTGACCCACTGTGGCGAAGACCTGGGCACCATCACCGCGCACCTGGCGCGCATCCCCACCCGGCTGACCGAAGTGTTCGCCCATGCCCAGGCGGAAAAGCGCTCGCCGGCGCGGGTGGCGCAGATGCTGGCGGAGCGGTTGCTTTACGGGTGAGTTCCGGGGCTGCCCCACGGCAGCCCATCGCCGGCAAGCCCCACAAGTCCTTTGCAGGGCACATTATTGGTGAACAGCGCTGGCCCTGTGGGGGCTTGCCGGCGATGGAGCGCGAAGCGGCCCCAAGCGACGGTGAGGCTTACTCGCCCCCACTACTTTCGAGCAACTCCCCCAGCGCATCCGGCTGGTTCTTGAACGCCCGGGCGAACACATCACGATGCCTGGCCATGTAGATACCGGCTTCCTCGACCTGCTGCTCGCTCAGCGAAGGCACCGCCTTGTGCAACACCTCGGCCAGGCGTTCGGCCAGCTCGAGCATCTTGTCGTGACGATCTGCTTCAGCCTTATCCATGAACAAGCGCTCCGGGTCTCGGCTGCTGCGGTACACCACTTCGACGGCCATTCATCACCTCTGTGCCTTTTGCTGTTGGGGTTACTGGTTAACTGTATTTATATACAGTATCCGTTTCAGCCGCCTCGTTGCAACCACGATGATGGCTTTTCATCTCCAAGGCATTCGGCAAAAGCGTAGCCCACAGGTGCCTTGCGGCAATCGGTCGCCTTCCAAGACGAGGGCCTGGCCCTTTAACTGCATGGCACAAGCGTCACAGGCGTGGCGCATCATCCTTCAGGTCGTATCGGGGAATCGAACATCGTGAACATCAAATGGGCTGAAAAGCTGCGCAAGGGCCTGCATGGCTCCGCCGACTCGCTGGGCAACCTGTGCGTCGAGTCGTTCCACTACCTGGCGTTGTTCGGTATCGGTGGCATCACCGCCTACGCGGCGCTGATGACCTTCCTGGACATGCTGGGCAAGGGCGGGGTGAGCGTGGACGACATCCTGCTGCTGTTCATCTACCTGGAGCTCGGGGCGATGGTAGGTATTTATTTCAAAACCAATCATATGCCTATTAGGTTTCTTCTTTATGTCGCCATCACTGCTTTGACAAGATTGTTGATTGGTGATGTTTCTCATCATAAAGCTCCTGATGCTGGACTTTTATACGTGTGTGGTGGGATTTTATTACTTGCATTCTCTATCTTGGTTGTTCGGTTTGCCTCTTACAAGTATCCTTCTACGAAGAGTATAGATGCCTCTGGAGGAACTGTTGATAATGCAGGTAGTTAGTTGTGTGAGGTGCGGCTCTTGCGTAAGAATAAATTAGATTGAATGTAAATATTTGTAGTTGAAGTTTTTCAAGCGTCTGCAGGAATCCTTAGGTGGATTGAGTGTGAAAGTAGTGCGGATATTTTTGCACTACTTCGCTCATATTATTTGGTGGAGATTAACCTTCGGCTCTTTGTTCGTTTTGTTCAGGATTGAAGAACTGCTCAACAGTCTCTACCCAAGCAGGTTTCGAGTGGTTTGAAAAATATCTCTCGGATATTAGACTCTTGATGTGGTCTTGTGTTAGGAAATTCCTGATTTCTTTCTTTAAGTAATGATCCTCATTACGTAGTGTGAGGAAGTCAAGATCCTGATTTATGCCGGAAAAAGCTGCATCCTTATTTGGAGTTGCAAGTTGGAAGGCTTTTTTTATCTCTTCGGTAGCTTTGCTTTGAACTATGCTTTTGGAGGCATTGTAAAAGTCGACAGGATCAAGCGTATCCTCAAGCTCAGTTTGCGTATGCAGGCCCTTTGAAATTGGAGGGACTAAAAGAGAGTTGCCAGTAGAAGAACAGATTTGAAAGCGTAGGATCCTTAATTTTTTCTGAGCGGGTTTTGATATTGGACTTACTGCTATCATGTCGGTGTCCGTGTCAATCAAGCACAAAACCTTGCCTTTGAGTAGTTCTTGCTCTGCTTTGTCTTCGGCTGCAATCCGCATGTATTCGTAAATTTTCACAACGCCACCTTTTCCGCCGACTGGCAATATATTAAGGTGTTTAGTGGTTTCGGGTAAAAGTTTCTTAAGATAGTTTAGGTCGTCATTTCCTTCACATATTATCCAATTTTGTGAGCTTCCTTTAATCGTTGAAAGTATTGAGGATACTAAGTCGAAGTAGCTTTTCATTTCAAATGAATCAGGGAAGGCTCGTCGTTCTTCTTGTATCTTTGCCAAATTTAAAGACTTTATGAGAGGTTTGTCGCTAAGCTTGCTAATGTGGTTTAGTGTTGCATTCTCGGGGGCCATGAGAAGGCCGTACCAATGAGTTGATATAAATACTTGCTTTTTGAAATCATTAGCTATACTAAATATTCTTTTGAATTGTTGTAGGCAGTTGGTGGGGTTTAGGCTGACTTCAGGCTCGTCAATAGCGATGATTAGTTCTCTAGTCGTCTCGCCACCTTTGCTTAAAAATGCGTAGGCGACATCAATTATCGCTAATCTTTGCTCCCCAGAACTAAGGTTTTGTATCGGTTTTCCATCTTTCTGAAGTAAACGTCTCGAAATGGATTTGTTTATTATGGTGTCTGTTAAGTCAGAGGCTAGCACTCGACCGTGGTTCGCAGTTTTATATTGGTAGCTGCCGTTCAGGCTCTGAAGTTTTTCATTGATCTCGGTGATAAAATTCTCTAGCTTTAAATTGATACTTTTTATTGGGCTTGCAGAGTCGTCATCTTTGTTTAGGATGTCTTCAATTTCTTTTATGAAGTTTTTGTCGAGTAGGGATTGAATTTCTCTTGCTCTGAGATTTAGCAAATCTGCAGGGGAACTGTGAATAGGCAAGTAAGTGTATGCGTATCTATTTAGTATCGAATTTAATGTCTTTTCCTGATCAGAAATACTTATTTTATTTTCTTTCAGAGATGTTTCAAGGGATTTGTGAGAGGATGTGTAGCTAATACCGCCTTGCTGATTTCGGCCTACTACTATGAGGTAGTGCTCAGCTGGCTTGAATTTTGAAAGCGTTTGACTTCTGAATTGTATAAAATCCTTTGATGCATCATTTCGAATTGCTCCGGACCGCTCTGGCAGATTGTAGTTCCAGAAATGGCTGCTAATTGTGTCGAGACATTTATTGCTTCTCAATAAATGTTTAGGTATCAGAAATACTGGACAGATAAATCCATCGGTTTTTTTGGAGAATATGTTCGAGTTCCATTCGCGTCCGTTAAATAGTGTATCCAGAGATTCAAGGATTGAAGATTTGCCAGCACCATTTTGGCCAATAAATATACTCAGATTATGATTTGTATCTTTTACAAAAGGTAAAAAAGTTAGATGTTGATATGTTTTATAGTTTTTAAGAAATAGTCCAACGAGCATCGTTTTTCCTTGACTGTCCAGAAGGTTTTCGGTTGAAAATCATCAAGGAATGATATCAAATTGATTTCAATTGGCCATCTCTCGAATGGCTAATGGTCGACAGGCGACAAGGTCATTCAAGACCAACCACATGCCGATCCGCTTCCTGCTCTACGTGGCGATCACCGCGCTGACCCGCCTGCTGATCGGCGATGTCTCGCACCACAAGGCGCCGGATGCGGGCCTGTTATACCTGTGCGGGGGCATCCTGCTGCTGGCGTTTTCCATCCTGGTGGTGCGCTATGCCTCGTACCGCTACCCCTCCACCCGGGTGATCGATGCCAGTGGCAAGGACCTGGACGACGGCAAGGTCTGAGTTTCTGCCCAGGAGCGGTGGATGTACCGGCGGGGGTTCGAAGCACAATGTGCGCAGGCGCTTCGGCTGGCAGCGCTAGCGGGCGATATTGCTGGGCTGCCAGGCGATACCACGGCGGGTGCCGCCTTCGGTCAGCGCGGCGAGGACTTCCATGACGCTATGGCCCTGCTCGATGGCCAGGCCCAGGCGGATGCTGTCGATGAGCCGCTGCAGGCGTACCGGGTCGTTGCGCTGGGCCTCGGTGATCAGCCGCTTGGCGACCACGCCGCTGTCGTCGGAGAGGGTCAGCATGATGCTGCCGTCCAGGCGTTCGATGCTCAGGTTGACCCGGTATCGGGGGGCGAAGGCGTCGCTGATCTGGTCGAAGGGGTTGTTCATGGTCGGTGTCTGCGAATGAATGTCTGCAGGAATTGACCGGGTGAGCGGGAGGTTGGTTCAGGGCCTTCGATCGGCGGGAACGAAAACGCCCGGTGCGGGCACCGGGCGTCGAGGGCTACAGGGTTACTCGGGCTGGATCACCGAGCGGCGGCTGCGCAGCTTGCCGTAGAAGTGCTCCAGCGCATTGTTCAGCTTGCTGGCGGCACCATCGACCGCCTGGTCCAGCGAGGCGGCGGTGTGGGTCACGGAAATCGGTTGATGGCCTTTCGGGCGAGCCTCCATCTGGCAGCGTTTGTCCTGGGGGCCGGGCTTGGCGCCGTTCTCGTCGCGCAGGTGGACCTCGATGCGGGTGAGGTCGTCCTCGTAGCGTTCGAGCGTGCTTTCCAGCGTGCTGCGGACCCACTCGTTGAGCCGGATGTTGCCTTGGAGGTGATTGCTGCTGTTGACCTGGATTTGCATGATTCAATCCTTATTCAGCTTGCTCGCGTGGAGGCGTGCCTAGGCCACTGAGGCCCTTGGAATTTCTTCGCCTCTTGACTGTAAAGTCAGGCAATGGCGAAACGAATTCAAGCCCTT
>NZ_JBCGFQ010000076.1:0-14808 GCF_040984075.1 Pseudomonas sp. I2 | reverse complement strand
AACGTGGAGAAGCCCTGCTGCGCCAGCGCCAGGCGTTGCTGGGCGAGCTCGACGACCTCGACCAGATGGCCCGGGGCGAGCTGCGCCTGGGGCTGCCGCTGCTGGGCAGCGACGCGCTGTTCGCGGGGTTGTTCGCCGAGTACCGGCGGCGTCATCCGAACATCGACATCCAGTTGCTCGAAGGGGGTAGCCGCACCGTGGAGCAGGCGGTCGCCAGCGGCGAGCTGGAGCTGGGCGGCAGCCTGACGCCGAGCGATCCGGCCTTCGAGTACCAGCCCTTTTGCAACGAACCGCTGGATGCCCTGTTGCCGGCCGGGCATGCCCTGGCCGGTTTGCCACAGGTCGAGCTGCGCCAGTTGGCGGACACGCCGTTTCTCTTGTACCAGCGCAGCTTCGTGCTCAATGACCGCCTGCTGGGCGCCTGCCAGCAGATGGGATTCACCCCGAAGGAAGGTGGACGCAGCGGCCAGGCGGATTTCCTCGCCGCGCTGGTCGCGGCGGGCCAGGGCGTGGTGTTGTTGCCCAGGGTGGTGGCGCGGGCGCTGGAGCGGCCCGGCGTGGTGCGCTTGCCGCTGCTGGCGCCGGCAGCCCTGCGTTGGGACATTGCCTTCATCTGGCGGCGCGGGGCCTACCTGTCACGGGCAGCGCAGGCCTGGTTGCAACTGCTGCGCGAGCGGCCGGCGCCAGGTGGATGATACGGGGGCCAGTACCAGCCCCCAAGAAGGCTCAGCCTTGCAGCGCCGCCACGAACTCGGCGATCCACGGCTCGGCATCGGTCTCCGGGGTCACGGTCTCGCTGGCATCCAGGCGCAGCATCGGCAGCACTTCACGCAGCCCCAGCTCGGCGAACAGCTCGCGCATCTGCTCGCCACCGCCACAGTAGGTATCGCCATAGCTCGAATCGCCCAACCCGATCACCGCGCCCGGCAGCCCACGCCACTCGGCAGGCAGGGTGTCGCGAATGCTGCTGAACAACGGGATGATGCTGTCGGGCAGCTCACCCATGCCCGTGGTCGAGGTCACGGCCAGGAAGGCGTCGGGGGCGAAACCCTGCAGGTCCTGCAAGGTGGCGCGGGCAGCGTGCCAGGCCTGCAAGCCGGCAGCCTTGAGCAGGGACTCGGCGTGACGGGCGACTTCATCGGCGGTGCCGTACACCGAACCAGAAATAATGGCGACTTTCATCGGGCAGAGGATTCCGAAACTGAGTGAAAACGTAGGATACTAGCATCCGACAGTGGCAAAAGGCCGCCTCCCACCAAAGTCTCCTTCCCACCCAAGGGCCCGGGCATGCATCAGCACCGGCCCAGGTTGGCCGTCGGAAATCTGACCAACGCTTCTGAACGAAGCGCCTTGCGTGCTGTCCATGACGTTGAAGAAACCGCCACCTTCGAGTTCGACCATGCAAGCAGACGCCCTCCTGACCCAGGACGAACTGGACTTCATCCAGAACATGCAGCATTCGCCCCAGTTGAACCTGGCCGACCCCATGTCGGGCCTGCTGGTCAATGGCGACCATCGGCTCCAGCAGTTGCTCACCCGCCTGGTGGCCAACGAGCAGGTCACGCTCCAGGCGCAGTTCAACAACCAGCAGATCAGCTTTCCCCTGCAACTGGTGGAAGACGAATTCCACGCCCTGCACCTGCAGTTGGGCTCACCGGAGATCTACGAGGACGGCCCCATGCTGCGCCCCTGGCGCCTGTCACTGGAAGAGCCGGCCGCGCTGCTCGACTCGCACGGCGCAGGCAGCGGCCTGTGGGTCCGGGAGATTTCCTTCAAAGGTGTACTAGTGCAAGTGCGCGACCTGCCAGAAGCGCCTGCGCGCTTCGACCTGCACTTCGCTCCCGAAGGCATCCCAGCCATCGGCCTGCATGGCGTACTGCGCCGCCGCATCGGCCCGGACTTGGCCGCCTACGACCTCAGCCGCAGCCCAGCGCAAGAGATCGAGCGCCTGCGCGAATACATCCTCCAGGCCCATCGCCAGGCCCACCCGGAGCTGCACGCTCAGGTCGCCGGCTGACCGCCCAGGTACTGCCGCAAGCGCCTGCGCATCAGGCCACCCTCGGCGCCCAGGCAGGCCATGGCGCTCCCCGCCAGGTTGCCCTGGGCAAGCTCCGCCGTCTCCCCCGCCAGCAACAACGGGCAGCCCAGCCCTGGCGCCAGACGCGCCAGACGCTTGCCCAACTCCACGGTCGGCTGGTGGTTGGCGAACAGTACCAGCGCATCGGGCGCCAAGCGTTCGCAGACCAGCGCCAGTTCCTCCAGTGGCTGCCCCAGGGGCAGCAGCGTCACGCTCACTTCGTCGTAGCCCAACAGCAAGCCTGCCACCAGCAGCTCTAGTTCATGGCATTGCCCCGGCAAAGGCGCCAGCACCACGCGGCTGCCACGCGGCTCGCGAGCCAGTTGCAGGCGCAGCAGCACCCGGCCACGCAGGAACTGGTCGAGAAACAACCAGGCGCTGGCCTGGCCGAAACTCCCATGGCCCGCGCGCAGTGACTGCCATACCGGCATGAACACCTCGCCGAAGACCTGGTCCAGGGCAAGGCCGGCGAATACCTGGTCGAACAGCCGGTCCAGGCCGCCACCGTCGAAGCGCTGCGCCGCCGCGTGCACCTGCACCCGCCAGCGCGCCAGGTCGTCGGCATGGGCGGCGGCACACGCATCCTGGGCCAGCGCCTGGTCGCGGGCCAGGATGCTGCCGACCTTGCTCACCGCCACACCACGCGCCAGCCAGCCCAGGATGCTGCGGATGGTGTCGATGTCGTCCTGGGAATAAAGGCGGTGCCCACTACGGGTCCGCGTCGGCCGAATCAGCCCATAGCGGCGCTCCCACGCCCGCAGGGTCACCGGGTTGACGCCGGTCTGCCGGGAAACTTCGCGAATCGGCACCCGCGCCTGGGGTTCCAGGCCCGCGCCATTGGCCAAGGCCGCTACCTCTTCGTTCATCTGCGCTGGCAACCCTGTCATGTGTGTCTGAGGGGCATTCTACGACGGGAGGCCACGCAGGGTCAGCGCGACCGCCTGCCAGCCAGCACTGACCGGTCACGAAAAATCCGCGATAATCCGTGCCCGATTCTTGCATCACGCCTGTGTCGCCCATCACCCCGGGCCACGCAAGCCAAGGGGCCAGCTACCCGCCAGCCCCGTCGCCAGGAGATACACGATGTCTACCCCACCCGTCACCCTGATGGTGTCGCGCCGCGCCGCCCATGGCCGTTACCAGGAGCTGCTGGCCTGGCTCCACGAAGGCGAACAACTGGCCACCGACTTTCCCGGCTACCTGGGCTCGGGCATCCTCGCCCCACCCGCCGACGGCGACGAGTTCCAGATCGTCTTCCGCTTCACCGACGAACAGACCCTGCATGCCTGGGAGCACTCCGCCTCCCGTCGCGCCTGGCTGCAGCGTGGCAACGGCCTGTTCGAGCGCCCCGAAGAGCGGCGCGTGACCGGCCTGGACGACTGGTTCGGCACCCATCTGGTGCACAAACCGCCACGCTGGAAGCAGGCCGTGGCCATCTGGCTGGCGTTCTTCCCGGTCTCGCTGCTGTTCAACGTGCTGTTCGGGCACTGGCTGGCGCCGCTGGACCTGGTGCCACGGGTCCTGCTCAGTACCCTGGGCCTGACGCCGGTGATGGTGTACCTGTTCATCCCACTCTCGACCCGCCTGCTGGCCGGCTGGCTGAACGCAGCCCCGGCATCCGCCACACAGGCGGCGCGCGGACTGCGCAGCCGCTGAGGCCAGGTCATACAAAGGGAAACAGTTCGGGTATGCTGGGGCATCCATGCAAGGACAGACAAGTTGATTGCCCCGAACATGAACAGCCCAATCCTCGTCACCGGAGCCAGCCAGCGCGTCGGGCTGGCCCTGGCCCTCGAACTGGCACAGGCCGGCCATACGGTGGTCAGTGCCAGCCGTAGCCTCCAGCCGCAGTCCCCGCACCCGAACATCCTCCAGTTCCAGGCCGACCTCTGCCGGGAAGCCGACCGCCAGGCGCTGATCGACCACCTGCACGGCCACTATGACGGCCTGCGCGCAATCATCCACAACGCCTCGCTGTGGCTGGACGACGGCCTGGACAACCTCGAGACCATGTTCCGCCTGCACGTCGAGGCGCCCTACCATCTCAACCTGGCCCTGGGCGAGTTGCTGGCCAAGGTGGACAAGGCCGACATCATCCACATCTGCGACGAAACCTCCTCGCGCGGCAGCAAGAGCCATATCGGCTATGCCGCGACCAAGGCCGCCCTGCAGAACATGGTGCTGTCGTTCGCCGAAAAATACGCGCCGAAGGTGCGCGTGAACGGTATCCTGCCAGGCCTGCTGATCCTCAAGGAGGGCGGCGACGAGGCCTACCGCCAGCAGACCCTGAAGAAGGCCCTGCTGGAATTCGAGCCCGGTGCACGCCCCTTGATCGAGGCGGTGATGTTCCTGCTCCAGAGCCAGTACAGCACCGGCAGCCAGGTGGTCATCAATGGTGGCCGCCACCTGAAGAACCGCATGACCTGAGAGAAGCCCATGACGCCCCAACAACAGCTCGAACTCGAAGCCGCCGCCTTCCGGCGCCTGGTCGAACACCTGCGCCAACGCACCGACGTGCAGAACATCGACCTGATGAACCTTTCCGGCTTCTGCCGCAACTGCCTGTCCAAGTGGTACAAGGCCGCTGCCGACGAGCGGCAGATCGACCTGAGCCTGGATGATGCCCGGGAAGTGGTCTACGGCATGCCCTATGCCGAGTGGAAAGCCCAGTACCAGAAAGAAGCCAGCGCCGAACAACAGGCGGCGTTCGAAAAAGGAAAGCCACGTGACTGATCTGAACACCCTGCGCGACAGCCTCGCCAGCGGCGAACACGCCTTCGCCGACACCCTGGCGTTCATTGCCGCGAACTACAGCTACCAGCCCCAGGCCTTCGTCAACGGTGGCGTCGAGAACGCCGCCGGGCAGAACGAAGGCTCATGCAAGACCCTGGGCCTGGCCCTGCTCGAAGGCCTGAGCGACCAGGAAGCGCTGCTGGCCTTCGGCGAGCACTACCGCAGCGTGCTGGCCACCCCCGAGGGCAGCGACCATGCCAACATCCGCGCGCTGATGGCGCATGGGCTGGCAGGCGTGAAGTTCGCGCAGCAGCCGCTCACGCGGCTGGCCTGACGACTGCGAGCGGAGGGTATGGCCCAATGCCGGCCGGTTAAGACCTTCAGCTGTGATTGGGGGCCGCTTCGCACCCCCAAAATGACAGAACGCCGCTTAACTGACTGACATTGGGGCATAGCCCTCCTTTACCCCGGACCGCCCCACATGCCGATCGAGCACCCCGTCCCCTTCCGCCAGGCCATGCTGTTCTGGCTCAAGCTGGGCTTCATCGGCTTCGGCGGCCCCGCCGGGCAGATCGCCCTGATGCACCGGGAAATCGTCGAGCGCCGTCGCTGGCTCAGCGAATCCCGTTTTCTCCATGCACTCAACTACTGCATGCTCCTGCCCGGCCCCGAGGCCCAGCAACTGGCCACCTACCTGGGCTGGCTGATGCACCGTACCTGGGGTGGCATCGTTGCCGGGGCGCTGTTCGTCCTGCCTTCGCTGTTCATTCTCATCGGCCTGTCATGGGTCTATGTCGCCCACGGCCAGCAACCGGTGGTCGCCGGGCTGTTCTACGGCCTGAAGCCGGCGATCACCGCCATTGTCCTGCAAGCGGCCTGGCGCATCGGCTCACGCGTCCTGCACAACGCCGCGCTGTGGGCAGTTGCCCTGGCAGCGTTCGTCGCCTTGTTCGGCCTGGGCCTGCCGTTCCCGCTGATCATCCTTGGCGCCGCCTTGCTCGGCTACCTGGGCGGGCGTTGGCAGCCCCGGCTGTTCCAGGCCGCGCATGAGCCCTTGCCGGACGCATCGCCGGCACAACCCGGGCATACCCGCTGGCGTTGGCCACACCTGCTGCGGCTGTTGGCCTGTGGCGCAGCCCTGTGGTGCCTGCCGATGGGCCTGTTGCTCCTGCTGTTCGGCTGGCAAGGCACGTTCACCCAGATGGCCTGGTTCTTCACCAAGGCAGCCTTGCTGACCTTCGGCGGCGCCTACGCGGTGCTGCCCTATGTCTACCAGGGCGCGGTGAGCCATTTCGGCTGGCTGACACCGACGCAGATGATCGACGGCCTGGCCCTGGGTGAAAGCACGCCGGGACCGTTGATCATGCTGGTGGTCTTCGTCGCCTTCGTCGGTGCCTACGCCCAGGCCCCGCTCGGGGCCGACCAGGCCTTCCTCGCCGGGGCGCTGGCAGCCTGCCTGGTCACCTGGTTCACCTTCCTGCCGTCGTTCCTGTTCATCCTGATCGGCGCACCGCTGGTGGAGAGCACCCGGCGCCAACTGCGTTTCAGCGCACCCTTGACGGCGATCAGCGCCGCCGTGGTCGGGGTGATCATCAACCTGGCCTTGTTCTTTGGCTATCACGTGTTCTGGCCGCATGGGTTCGCCCAAGGGATCGACTGGCTGGCACTGTTGGTCGCGGTGCTGGCGGCCGTGGGGTTGCTGCTGTTCCGGCGGGGCGTGCTGGAAGTGTTGCTCGCCTGTGCGCTGGCAGGGTTGCTGGCGGTGTTGTATGGGTATCAGGCTTGAGTGCTGGGCCTTTTGCCCGCGAATGGGCCGGCGGCTTTCACAAACGCTGCCCCGGGGTACCAGGTGGCAAGTTGCCCTGCTGCAGCCACTGCAGTGCGATCGGCCACAGGCTGTCGCGGAAGCGATCATGGAAGAAGGCGAAGTGGCCGATCTCGCCGACCGAGATATCCACAGGCGCCACCCGCAGGTGCAGGCGCTCGGCGTCATTGAGGTAACCCAGCAAGCGTTCGGTGGCGGCAATGGTGCCGAACGGATCGTCGGCCAGGCTGATCGCCAGGGTCGTCGCCCGCACCTTGGCGAATGGCGGCTCCGCCAGCGTGCGTCCGCTGGGGCGGTGCTCGTAGCGGGGCGTGCGGGTGGTCCAGTCGTGTACCACCCCCGCCGGCGTGTCTTCCAGCCAGCCCAGGCGCTTGCCTGGGAAGTAACCGAACAACCGCGTCAGCAGCGGCATCACCACATGCCACTTGCCGAACAGCCGCCAGCGCTGCTGCGCCGCATAGTCACGCCAATAGGCGAACTGCGCCCCCACCATCACCAGCCGCCGTACTTGGCCCGCAGACGGCGCCAGGCCCACCGCGCAGCCACCGAAGCTATGCCCCACCACGTCCACCGGCTGGCCGGGAAACTCATTGGCCGCCAGTTGCAGCATGGCCTCGAAATCGAGCCGTCCCCAGTCGCTCCAGGACGCCTGGAAGCCACGCAGCGACGCCGGACGCGATTCGCCGATGCCACGGTAGTCGTAGGTCAGCACGTCGAAGCCCTGGGCGAACAAGTAGTCGGCGAAGCGCGCGTAATAGCGGCAGCGCACCGAGGTGGCGGCGTTGATGATCACCAGCGGGCGCTGGGGGTCGGCTTGGGCATGACGCCAACGAAAGCCGCCGAGGCTATAGCCATCGGCGGCGTCCTGGCGAAAAGCGCTGGCGGGCTGGATGAGGCTGCTCATGGCGCACTCCCTGCGGCGTCTCGCACCGACAGGGCGCGGGCACGGGCGATTGTTCGTCCGCCAACGCTAGTATTGAGCGCGCGTCATTTCAACTATTTGGCCCCAGCATTTGCCCACCCCAACGGCATAGCCCGCTCCCGGCCAACCTCTCAGGCAGTCGGCAAGGCCCGGGCCACGCCCGGCTTGCGCAGCACCTCCAGCCGCGAGCCCTGGTAGCGGGTTTCGCGGAACAGCTTGAAGCGCCCGAACAGGCCATAGACATGCATCACCCGCCCTTGCTCGTGATACCCCATGCGCAAATGCAGCTTCATGGCTGGGACGTTGTGGGTCTCGACCACGTCCACCACCTTGTTGCAACCCTTCTCGCGCATGGCGTTCCACAGCTCCACCTGGGCGGTGACCGACAGCTCGCTGCCGAAATAGCGGCGCGTCATCTCGCCGCCGAACTCGAAGAACTCGCCCGGCTTCACCGGGAAGGTGCAGCCGTAGTAGTGCTTGTCGCGGTAGTCCACCACGCTGGCCCAGATGAACGCCACCGCATCGCCCTGCTCGTCCAGGTACATGTGCCCGGTGTGGCCTTCGGCGGCCAGCTCGCGCATGGTCTCGACGCGGTCGCCGAAGTAGCGGGCGAAAGCGTCGGCGTTCTCGGAGGTGATCTGTACCAGGGTTACCGGTGGGTGTTCCTTGAGGTTGTACGGCGGTACGGGGCTGACCAGGTCACGCTCCATCCACAACAACTCCCAATGGAAAAACACATAGCGCTCGAACAAGGTCTTGAGGGTGCGTTTAAGACCTTTTTGGCGGATTCGTTCTTGTATTTTTTGCAATGTGCTCATACTGCTGCCTCCCCAGCCCAGGCGGAATTACCTGGTCATTAGCAGCGGTATAGATCAGCCGGAGCGCCCTCATAGCAAAGGGCCAGCGAAGGAATTGTTTCAGATTATGTGCAGGCCCCGGAGGGAACCGTGCAGCCGTCCATGAACGGCTGCACGGTCAAGGGCTTGCTTACAGCTCGACGCAGTCGAACCGTACGTCGGTGGCTACGTCTTCGTCGTAGTTGACGTCGGCGCGCTCGAAACCGAACAGCTTGAGGAACTCTTTCTTGTAACCGGCATAGTCGGTCAGCTGGAACAGGTTCTCGGTGGTCACCTGCGGCCACAGGGCCTTGCAGGCGTCCTGGACGTCGTCACGCAGTTCCCAGTCGTCCAGGCGCAGGCGGCCCTTCTCGTCGACTTCAGCGGCCTGGCCGTCGGCACGGTACAGGCGGTCGCGGAACATACGGTCCAGCTGGTCCTGGGTACCTTCGTGAACACCCTTCTCCTGCATGATCTTGAAGACCATCGACAGGTACAGCGGCATCACCGGGATGGCCGAGCTGGCCTGGGTGACGACCGACTTCAGTACGGCCACGTTGGCGCCGCCCTTGATCTCGGTTGCCAGTTTACGGTCCAGGCGCAGGGCAGTTTCGTCCAGGTCCTGCTTGGCCTTGCCCAGGGCGCCGTGCCAGTAGATCGGCCAGGTGATCTCGGTGCCGATGTAGCTGAAGGCGACGGTGCGCGCACCTTCGGCCAGCACGCCGGCGCCGGCCAGGGCGTCGATCCACAGCTGCCAGTCCTGGCCGCCCATGACGGTGACGGTGTCCTGGATTTCCTGCTCGGTGGCCGGCTCGATGCTGGCCTCGATGATGGTGTCCTTGTTGGTGTCGATGGCGGTCGACTTGTACGGCTGGCCGATCGGCTTGAGCGCCGAGCGCACCAGTTCACCGGTCTGCGGCAGCTTGCGTACAGGAGAGGCCAGGGAATAGACCACCAGGTCGACCTTGCCACCCATCTCGTGCTTGATCAGCTCGATGACCTTGGCACGGGCTTCATCGGAGAAGGCATCGCCATTGATCGACTTGCTGTACAGGCCCTCGGCCTTGGCGAACTTGTCGAAGGCCGCGGCGTTGTACCAGCCGGCGGTACCGGCCTTGGTCTCGGTGCCGGGCTTTTCGAAGAACACGCCCAGGGTGTCGGCCTTGAAGCCGAAAGCCGCGGTGATGCGCGCCGCCAGGCCATAGCCGCTGGATGCACCGATCACCAGGACCTTCTTCGGCCCATCCTCGCGCACGCCCAGCTTGCGGGTGGCTTCGATCTGGTCACGGACGTTGAGCTCGCAGCCCTTCGGGTGGGTCGTGGTGCAGATGAAACCGCGGACCTTAGGATGAATGATGGCCAATGTCTGTACCTCATCAGGTGTTTAGGCATGGGACAGCCGCCAACCATGGCGACGACCCGTTTATTGGAGGGTGAGACTACACCCGGAAGCGATCCGACACATCTTAAGGACTGATCGTGGTGTTTCAAGAGAACATTGCGCTCGCCCATGCCGGCCAGATCGTTGATGAGCGCCTGCCGGATATGAGCGGCATTGCAGCGGAATCGTACTAGGCTCACGCCTGCCACTCATTTGTTTTTCACATCAATGAGAAAGAAAAACAAATTTAACAAATGAGCGATTCCCACCGATGCTGACAGGAATGCGCCGAGCTGGCGTCCACCCTTCACGGAGAACAACAACATGAACGACGTCGTCATCGTCGCCGCGACCCGCACCGCCATCGGCAGTTTCCAGGGGGCCCTGGCCAACGTGCCGGCCGTGGACCTGGGCGCCGCGGTGATCAAGCGCCTGCTGGAGCAGACCCAACTGGACCCTGCCCAGGTCGACGAGGTGATCCTCGGCCAGGTGCTCACCGCCGCTGCCGGCCAGAACCCGGCGCGCCAGGCGGCGATCAAGGCCGGCCTGCCCTATGGCGTGCCCGCGCTGACCCTGAACAAGGTCTGCGGCTCAGGCCTCAAGGCCCTGCACCTGGCGGCCCAGGCGATCCGCTGCGGTGACGCCGAGGTGGTGATCGCCGGCGGCCAGGAGAGCATGAGCCTGGCGCCCTACGTGCTGCCGTCCGCCCGTACCGGCCAGCGCATGGGCCACGGCCAGCTGGTCGACAGCATGATCACCGACGGCCTGTGGGACGCCTTCAACGACTACCACATGGGCATTACCGCCGAGAACCTGGTCGAGCAATACGGCATCAGCCGCGAGCAGCAGGATGCCTTCGCCGCCGAGTCCCAGCGCAAGGCCGTGGCCGCCATCGAGGCTGGCCGCTTCAAGGACGAGATCACCCCCATCGTCCTGCCGCAGAAGAAGGGCGACCCCAAGGTCTTCGACACCGACGAGCAACCGCGCCCCGGCACCACCGCCGAGTCCCTGGCCAAGCTGCGCCCGGCCTTCAAGAAGGACGGCAGCGTGACCGCCGGCAACGCCTCCAGCCTCAACGACGGCGCCGCCGCGGTGCTGCTGATGAGCGCCAGCAAGGCCCAGGCCCTGGGCTTACCGGTGCTGGCCAAGGTCACCGCCTACGCCAGTGCTGGTGTGGACCCGGCAGTCATGGGCATCGGCCCGGTGTCCGCCACCCAGCGCTGCCTGGACAAGGCCGGCTGGCAGCTGGGCGACCTGGACCTGATCGAAGCCAACGAAGCCTTCGCCGCCCAGGCCCTGGCCGTTGGCAAGCGCCTGGAATGGGATGCCTCGCGAGTCAACGTCAACGGCGGCGCGATCGCCCTCGGCCACCCCATTGGCGCCTCCGGCTGCCGCGTGCTGGTGACCCTGCTGCACGAGATGATCAAGCGCGATGCCAAAAAAGGCCTGGCCACCCTGTGCATCGGGGGTGGGCAGGGCGTGGCGTTGGCGATCGAGCGCTGAGCCGTTCGCTGCGAGTGTGTTCCGGGGCTGCTTTGCAGCCCATCGCCGGCAAGCCCCCACAGGCCCCTGCAAACTGCATCATGTGTAGTCGACTCAGAGCGGGCTTGTCGGGGCGCCGAACCGCCGCGACAGGCCAGCCCTGCCCCCCTGAGCATGGCCAGGGCTACGCCTTCATCTACGGCTAAAGCCACCTCGATATATACTTTTGCAATAGCGTTATGGCACTGTAGCGAGCATCCGCTTTCCCTTTTGCCGTAGCCATGCCGATCCGCCATCCCCGCCCTGCCCCACAGCAGCACCGCCATGCCTAGTATCCGCGAGCGCAACCGCCGCCTGATCGTCGAGGCCGCCAGCGCGGCGTTCGCCGACAAGGGCTTCGAAGCGTCCACGGTCGAAGACATCGCGGCCCGCGCCGGCCTGCCGAAAGCCAACGTCCACTATTACTTCGAAACCAAACGCAACCTCTATGCCTGTGTGCTCGACCGGGTCATGGAGCCGCTCCTGCGCGCGGCGCGCAGCCTCGATCCCGAAGCGCTGCCGAAAGACGCGCTGGAACGCTATATCCAGGCCAAGATAGGGGTGATCCGGCAATATCCACATGCCTGCAAGGTCCTGGTGCGGGAGATGCTGCACGGTGCCCATCACCTCTCCGGCAGCCGCGCCGAGGCCATGCGCGAGATCGCCCGGCAGAACCTGGGCTGCCTCAACACCTGGATGGACCGGGGCCTGATCGCCCGCACCGCGCCGGAACACCTGCTGCTGTTCCTCTGGTCGATGCCCATGGCGCATATCCGCTTCGCCCCACAGGGGAGCCGGCTGGCGCAATCGCGCACGCACGACGGCCACGACCTGCAACCCTCGGCCTCGGCACTCACCAGGATGCTGCTGCGGGGCTTGCAGCCAGGACGACCTGAACAACGCATCGCTATATAGAAAAACAAATATCGAGAGCCCAATACGCAAAACGGGACGCAAGGCGTCCCGTTCGTCGATCCAGGGTAATCAGGCCCCCTGGCTACGCAGCTCGCGGGCAGCGGCAACCATGTTGACCAATGCCGCCTCGGTTTCCGGCCAGGCGCGGGTCTTCAGGCCGCAGTCCGGGTTGACCCACAGGCGCTCGGCGGGAATGCGCCGGGCGGCCTTGCGCAGCAGCTTGACCATCTCGTCCTTGCTCGGCACTCGCGGCGAGTGGATGTCGTACACGCCTGGGCCGATCTCGTTCGGGTAGTCGAACTGCTCGAAGGCCTCCAGCAGTTCCATGTCCGAACGCGAGGTCTCGATGGTGATCACGTCGGCGTCCATGGCGGCGATCGACTCGATCACGTCGTTGAACTCGCTGTAGCACATGTGGGTGTGGATCTGGGTTTCATCCCGCACGCCCGAGGCGCACAGGCGGAAGGCTTCGGTGGCCCATTCCAGGTAATGAGCCCAGGCGCCCCTGCGCAGCGGCAGGCCCTCGCGGAAGGCCGCTTCGTCGATCTGCACGATCTTGATGCCGGCCGCCTCCAGGTCGAGCACCTCGTCGCGAATCGCCAGCGCCAGCTGACGGGCCTGGACCTCGCGGCTCACGTCCTCGCGTGGGAACGACCACATCAGCATGGTCACAGGGCCGGTCAGCATGCCCTTCATCACCTTGCCGGTCAGGCCTTGGGCGTACTCGATCCACGCCACGGTCATGGCTTTCGGACGGCTCAGGTCACCGAAGATCACCGCCGGCTTGACGCAGCGCGAGCCGTAGCTCTGCACCCAGCCGAAGCGGGTGAACACGTAGCCGTCGAGCTGCTCGGCGAAGTACTCGACCATGTCGTTACGCTCGGCCTCGCCGTGCACCAGCACGTCCAGGCCCAGGTTTTCCTGGATCTGCACCGCATGGCGGATCTCGCTCTGCATGGCCTCGACGTACTCGGCCTCGGTCAGCTTGCCCTGCTTGAACGACTGCCGCGCCAGGCGGATCGCCGACGTCTGTGGGAAGGAGCCGATGGTGGTGGTCGGGAAAGCCGGCAGGTCGAGCCCGGCGCGCTGCTTGGCGATGCGCTGCTCGAACGCCGACTGGCGCTGGCTGTCGGCCGGCTTGATCGCCGCCAGACGGGCCTGCACAGCAGGCTTGTGAATGCGTGGCGACGCAGCGCGGCTGGCCTGGATGGCCCGGCTGCGCGCCAGGGCAGCGGCGACGTCGGCCACGCCGGGTTCGTTGACGGCCTTGGTCAGCACCGCGACCTCCTGGCACTTCTGCACGGCGAAGGCCAGCCAGCTTTTCAGTTCGGCATCCAGCTTGTCTTCACGGGCCAGGTCGACCGGGCTGTGCAGCAACGAGCAGGAGGGCGCCACCCACAGGCGATCGCCCAGGCGTTCGGCGGCGTGGCGCAGCACATCCAGTGCTTTTTCCAGATCGCAGGCCCAGACGTTGCGGCCGTTGACCAGGCCCAGCGACAGCACCTTGTAGGCCGGCAGGCGGTCGAGGATGGTCGGGTACTGCTCAGGGGCGCGCACCAGGTCGATGTGCAGGCCATCGACCGGCAGGTTGGCGGCCAGGCCCAGGTTGTCTTCCAGGCCGCCGAAATAGGTGGCGATCAGCTTCTTCAGCGGTGCGCGCTGCAGGATGTTGTAGACACGCTCGTAGGCGTTCTTCCAGTCCTGCGGCAGGTCGAGGACCAGGATCGGCTCGTCGATCTGCACCCACTCCACACCCTGGGCGGCCAGGCGGTTGAAGATCTGGTCGTACAACGGTAGCAGGCGGTCGACCAACTCCAGCTTGTCGAAGTCGGCGCCCTTGGTCTTGCCCAGCCACAGGTAGGTCAGCGGGCCGATCACCACCGGCTTGACTGCATGGCCCAGGGCCCTGGCCTCGTCCACTTCCTCGAACAACTGCTCCCAGCTCAGGGCGAACTGCTGGTCGGCGGTGAACTCGGGGACCAGGTAGTGGTAGTTGGTGTCGAACCACTTGGTCATTTCCTGGGCGTGGGCACCGCCGCAGCAGCTGTCGCTGCGGTCCGTCGCCACGGCGCCTCGCGCCATGGCGAACAGGGTCTGCAGGGTCGGCTTGGCACCCTCGTGGCCCCGGAAGCGCTCCGGGATCACGCCGAAGGTCAGCGAGTGGGTCAGGACCTGGTCGTACCAGGCGAAGTCGCCGACCGGCAACAGCTCGATGCCGGCGTCTTTCTGCACCTGCCAATGGGCTGCGCGCAGCTCACGGCCCACGGTGCGCAGGCCGGCTTCGTCCAGTTCGCCCTTCCAGAAGGCTTCCTGGGCTTTCTTCAATTCACGGTCGCGCCCGATGCGCGGAAAACCCAGGTTGTGCGCCAGTGCCATGTTCTTGTCCCTCAGCATGCAGAAATGAATGAGAGGATTGTCGGCGCGCAGCCATCGTGAGACAAACTCATTTAATTTAAGATGATCACAAGATTTACTCATGATCCTATTGAAGCATGCCTGGTTCGCAGGGATAGTGCGGCGCTGCTTTAGAGCGGCGCCGAACCGCCGCGAATGGCCAGCCCAGGTCCCCAGGATGTCTCTTTCAAAGCAATTCCCTAC
>NZ_JBCGFQ010000075.1:0-14963 GCF_040984075.1 Pseudomonas sp. I2 | reverse complement strand
TGGTTGTTCTTTTTTGTTTATACCCCAGCTTGTGTGGTGCGGTGACACCCAGAGCCTTTATTGTGGTTTGGCGGGGCCCCTGTGGGAGCGGGCTCGCCCGCGAAGGGCCGCAAGGCGGCCCCAATGGCTTAAGTGAACAGCATTACGGCCTTGTGCCGGTTTTTTTCAAGCCCCGGGATCAGCGGGGCGTCCACTTCTCTTCGCCATGCTCCAGGGCGTTCACCGACAGGTGAATGCAGGTCCGGGTATCCAGGTTGTGGAGCACCCAGGTGCGTGCGCGCGCATGAGGCTGGGTCAGGGTCCGCAGGATATGCTGCTCGATCATCTTGCGCGTATCGGGGCCGGATAGCGCAATGGTCATGGCTTTCCGTGCATCGGCCTGATCCGTACTCACCTTCGACGACGAGGCGTCAGCCTGGGCTGCCGGTTCCGGCCGTGCCGGCTGGTACAGCGACCGATAATTGAAGTTCAGGGTGAGAAAAAACAATACCGTCAGGAAAAACGGAAAACCGACCAAGAACCAGGTGTAGATCGTCTGGCTGTTTTCGCTGAGAAACGGCAACGATGCCAAGGCGGACGCCTCGATGATGCCGGCGAAGATGGCGATGATCGTCAGGGGACTGATGGATTCTGTATGCCGCATGGCGCTTGCCTGATTAGCGATTTTTCCTATCTCTATCCCGTTCCCGTTGTGGACGGAAAGATGGATTATTTCCCGCTGAAGCAATACTTCCTTAATTCTGCCCGATTGCAGTTATTAATTACCGATACGACTGGAATATTCCTTCAGTTAGGAAGAACGATACGAACTTGGCCCGGGTAGAAGTCAGTGCTAGCGTTTGGGCATCTTTGAACGGGCGGCCGATGGGACTGCCCTAAAAGCAAGGCTGTAGGATATTTCTCTAACTTATGTAGGCTTCTTCTTTGTCTGGCCGTGTGCCGTAAATCACCGCACCATTCAGTGATGGGCTAAGTTATTGTGGTGCTTCAAATTAGAATAACGAATCAATGGATATCGCATGAATAAAGTGCTTATCGTGGATGATCATCCGGTTATCCGCCTGGCCGTACGCATGCTGATGGAGCGGCATGGTTACGAGGTGGTGGCGGAAGCCGACAATGGTGTGGATGCTTTGCAACTGACCCGGGAGTGCCTGCCCGATATCGTGGTGCTGGATATCGGCATCCCCAGGCTCGATGGGTTGGAGGTCATCGCCCGCATGACCGGTGCCAGTCCGGGGAGCAAGGTCCTGGTACTCACCTCCCAGGCGCCAGGGCATTTCTCGATGCGTTGCATGCAGGCCGGCGCTGCTGGCTACGTATGCAAGCAACAGGAACTGACCGAGTTGCTCAGTGCGATCAAGGCGGTATTGTCCGGATACAGCTACTTCCCCAACCAGGCCTTGCACAAGAGCCGTACCTGCGTGAATGGCGGCAGCGAGAAGGAAATGGTCGAACGTCTCTCCGGCCGGGAGATGATGGTGCTGCAGCAACTGGCGCGCGGCAGGAGCAACAAGGAAATCGCCGACAGCATGTTCCTCAGCAACAAGACCGTCAGTACCTACAAGACCCGGCTGTTGCTCAAGCTCAATGCCCGGTCGCTGGTCGACCTCATCGAACTTGCCCAGCGCCACGACCTGACCTGAAACGCAAAAGCCTCCGCAAGGGAGGCTTTCTCGGGTGTCCGATGGGCTACAGGTCGTAGTCGTAGTCGGCCAGCTGCTTCTGCAGGCGCCGCTCCTCGAGAAGGTTGTCGATGGTGCGGCGTTTGCTCAGGTTGGTCTTCGCGGGTTCCACCGGAGGCTCTACGTCGTCTTCCAAGGTGGTGAGATCATCGTCGATCGACAGGTCGTCTTTATCGGTGCTCATGATTTACTCCAAGCCAAGGGGCCATTGGCCGTCCTTATAGCGAGAAAGCCGAGTCCGGTAAAAAAGATTTTTTCAATCGTATACGCGCGTTTTTCTCTATTGCTTCAATCGTCCGAGGTCTTGTGCTTGTACTCGCACAAATCCTCGATACGGCAGCTTCCACAACGCGGCTTGCGGGCCTGGCAGACATAGCGGCCATGCAGGATGAGCCAATGGTGGGCGTCGAGCAGGTAGTCCTTGGGCACGAACTTGACCAGCTTCTTTTCCACCTCCAGCACCGTCTTGCCGGGGGCGATGCCGGTCCGGTTGCTGACCCGGAAGATATGGGTGTCGACCGCCATGGTCGGTTGCCGGAAGGCAGTGTTGAGCACCACGTTGGCGGTCTTGCGGCCTACCCCGGGCAAGGCTTCGAGCGCTTCGCGGGTCTGGGGTACCGCACTGCCATGCTGCTCGATGAGCAGGCGGCAGGTCTCGATGATGTTCTTCGCCTTGCTGTTGTACAGGCCGATGGTCCTGATGTATTGGCTCAGGCCATCGACCCCCAGGGCATAGATGGCCTCGGGGGTATTGGCGACCGGATACAGGCGGGCGGTGGCCTTGTTGACACCCACGTCCGTCGCCTGGGCGGAAAGGATCACGGCGATCAGCAGTTCGAAGGGGGTGGTATAGGCCAGTTCGGTCTTGGGGTCGGGATTGTCTTCGTGCAGCCTGCGAAAGATCTCCAGGCGTTTGGCGGCATTCATGGGGTCAGAGGCTTCCTTGACGGCGTGAGGGGGCAGGGCCCGGACGCAGACGATTGTACAAGGCCAGCAGCAGGCCGAGCAGTATCAACCCGCCCGGGGCCAGGCTGGCCAGGTGCAGGCCCGGCCCCAGGGTCAGCCATTGGCGGCAGGCGCCGAGCAGCACGTACAGGGCCAGCAGGCCGGCGAGATGGATCGCCAGGTAGCGCCAGCGTGATGCGTCGGGGAGCAGACAGTCCGCTGCCAGGCACTGCACGCTGAGCAGGGCCGGGTAATGACCGAGCGTCAAGGCAAGCGGCAGGGCCCAGGCCCGCAGCCCCAGTTGCAGGCAGCTCGCCAGGGCCGCCAGCAGCAGCAGGCTCGCCAGCAGGCGCGCGGCCCCGGTAAGTGGCGCGCGCAGCGGGGCCATCAGGCCCTGGTGCAGCACCATCAGCACCAGGGTGCTCAGGCCTATCGTGATGGCTTGTGCCAGTGTCGAAGTTGCGCCGAGCAGCGGCACGAGGCTGATGCCCGGCAACCAGAACCTATTCATGGGCGTCTTCCCCCAGCAAGGAGGCACGGTGTTCGTCGAAGTAGCGCAGGGCATCCTGCAGCGCCGCGATCACTGCGCGCGAGGTGACGGTGGCGCCTGCCAACTGGTCGAACTCGCCCTGGTCGCGTTTCAGTGCCCAGCTGCCTGCGCGCGTACGGCCCGAGAACTGCTCCAGCCAATGCGCCTGGGGATCGGCCAGGCGGGCGCCCAGGCCTGGGCTCTCCTGTTGTTCCAGCACCTGTATCCCCAGCAGGCGCCCGTCCGGATCGATGGCGATCATCAGCAGGATCGGCCCGCCATATCCCTGGGTCTGGCTGCGCAGCAGGATAGCGCTGGGTTTGCCGGCTCGTGTCGCGCGGTAGCCGGCCAGCAGCTGGCTGTGGGGCAGGCGCGTAGCGGCCAGGGGCAGGGGCGCTTGCAGGGGCTGGTTGTCGTATCTGTCCTGGGGAAGTGCCGCCAGCCAGCGCCGGGCGTGCAGTTGCTGTTCGGCTTCGGCGATCGGGGCCTGGGTCCACTGGCGCCAGGCCAATGTCACCGCCACGGCCAGGCCGGCGACCAGTGCCAGCAGCACGGCATTGCGCAGCGCCGGCGTCATGGGGTGGCCTGCTGGCGGCGTGCGGCCTGGCGCTCCAGGGCGGGCACGGCAAGGTTCATCAGGAGGATGGCGAATGCCGTACCGTCGGGGTAGTTGCCCCAGGTGCGGATCAGGTAGATGAGCACGCCGGCGCCGAGCCCGAACAACAGCCGAGCCAGGGGGGCCTTGGGGCCCGACACCGGTTCGGTGGCGATGAAGAAGGCGGCCAGCATGGTCGAACCGGAGAACAGGTGCAGCAGCGGCGAGCCGTTGGAGTCGGAGCCCGAACCGTTCCAGCACAGCAGGCTGAACAGGAACAGGCCCGCCAGCAACCCGGCTGGCGCATGCCAACTGATGACCTTGCGCTGCAGCAGGAACAGCCCGCCAAGCAGGAACGCCAGGTTGACCCACTCGCTGTCGCGCCCACCGATGCTGCCGAATCCCGGATGCTGGGCGAACAGTTCCTCGACGGTCAGGCTGCGATTATGGCGCAGGCCGTCGAGCACCGTGGGCTGGGCCCAGGCATCGATCTGCCCGTGGCCGGTGAAGGCCAGTTGCAGGCTGTCCAGGAACCCGCTCGCCTGGCCCGGCCACTGGGTCATCTGCAAGGGAAAGCTCAGGAGAACGAAGGCATAGCCGACCATCGCCGGATTGAACAGGTTGCGGCCGACGCCACCAAAGGCCTGCTTGCCGATGCCGATGGCCACGGTCGCGGCGATGACCGGCAACCACCAGGGCGCATGGGGGGGAAGGGCGACGGCCAGCAGCACGGCGCTGACCAGGGCACTGCCATCGGCCAGTGCCGGCGCCGGGGGCTGGCCGCGCATGGCCAGCAGCAGGGCTTCACAGGCCAGGGCGGTGCCGGCACACAGCAACAGGTTGAACAACACCCCCCAGCCCTGGAGCCAGAACAGGCTCAGCAGGCCCGGCACGCAGGCCAGCAGCACCAGGCCCATGGCCGAGCGCAGGCGTGGGTCAGGCGCTGACATGGCCTGGCCCGGCCAGCAGAGCATCGAGGCGTTGCTGGGCCTGTTCGGCGGCCGCTTCCAAGGCGTGCAGTTGGGCGCGTTGTGCGTCGTTGGGGGTAGCGCCGAAGGCGCTGCGGGCTTTGCTCAACTGCGCGCGGCTCATGGCCGCGGCGATCTTCGCCTGCTTCAGCGTGGCATCGGCATTGGCGGCCTTCTGCGCCTTGACCCGCTCGATGGCCGCCTTGATCGGGTCTTGGAGGGCGGCGCTGTCGGGCGTCGAGACGGCCGCGCCTCGCTGGCGCGCCAGCTGCTGCGCCTGCCGGCGTGCTTCTTCGCGTCGCAACCTGGCATTGCGTTGTTCATGGCGATGACGGGCATGGTCGCGTCGCTGGGTGCGTGCGCTCAATTGCTCGGCGGTACGTGCCAGGCCACTGACGATGGGCACCACATTGTCCGGTACGGCGACCAGGTCGATGCAGTCGACCGGGCAGGGGGCCAGGCACAGGTCGCAGCCGGTGCACTCGCTGGCGATCACCGTGTGCATCAGTTTGGCGGCGCCGACGATGGCATCCACTGGGCAGGCCTGGATGCACTTGGTGCAGCCGATGCATTCGGCTTCGCGGATATAGGCCACCTGGGATGGGGCGCTGCCACGGGTCGGGTCGAGCGCGATCACCGGTACATCCAGCAGTCGTGCCAGTGCGGCGATGGTTTCGTCGCCGCCCGGCGGGCATTTGTTGATCGCCTCGCCAGCGGCCAGCCCCTCGGCGTAGGGGCGGCAACCGGCATGGCCGCACTTGCCGCACTGGGTTTGCGGGAGCAGGGCGTCGATGCGTTGAATCAGGCTCATTGTGTGAATAATCCGTTGAAACCGGAGAAGGCCATGGCCATCACCCCGGCGCCGAGCAACTCGATGGGCAACCCGCGCAGGGCGACGGGCATGTCGATATGATCGCTGCGCTGGCGCAGGTCGTCGAACAGCGCCAGGGCGAGCCAGAAGCCCAGCCCGCCGGCCAGGCCCCAGGCCAGGGTCGCCAGCCATCGTTGCGGGTCGTGGGAGGCCTGCAACAGCAAGCCTAGCAGCACGACAGTGGCCGCCAACGGGGTGGGCATGTGCTCCAGCGGCCAATCAGGCCGCAGGCGTGCCAGCAGGCGTGGCACACCCCAGGCCAGTAGGGCGAGCAGGGGCAGGAACAGGAACAACTGCAACGCCTGCAAGCCCAGCGGCACCAGCACCAGGGCCTGCAGCAGCTGCCCGCAAGTCAGCCCCAAGGCGATCACCAGTGCGCCGGACAGGCCGAGCGCATGGATCCGCAGGCGAGAGACGGGCTCCCTGTGCAGGATCAGGTGAGTGACCAGCGCAGCGCTGACCAGGACCAGGATGTAGTCGCTCATGGGGATGCCGATGGCTGGGAGCTGCCGTCATTAAACATAGCTTATTGAGGTAGCAGAGGGCCTGTGGGGCGGGGCCCTGTGCTGGTCAAGCGGTGCCTTGCAGTCCTGGGGCCGCTTCGCGCCCCATCGCCGGCAAGCTGGCTCCCAGGTATTGCACAAGCCCCGGGGGCGGCGCTTTTCTTGTGGGAGCCGGCAAGCCAGGCCCCACCGGGGCCGTGCTGCCTACTTGATGCGCTGGCCCGGCTTGGCGCCGCTGTCGGGGCTGAGCAGGTAGATTTCCTCGCCGCCAGGGCCGGCCGCCATGACCATGCCTTCGGAGACGCCGAAACGCATCTTCCGTGGCTTGAGGTTGGCCACCATCATGGTCAGGCGACCCTCCAGCTTGGCGGGGTCGGGGTAGGCCGACTTGATGCCGGAGAACACGTTGCGGCGCTCGTCACCGATGTCCAAGGTCAGGCGCAGCAGCTTGTCGGCACCTTCCACGGCCTCGGCCTTGACGATCAGTGCCACGCGCAGGTCGACCGCGGCGAAGGTGTCGAACTCGATCTCGGCCGACAGCGGATCCTTGGCCAGTTCGCCATTGCCGGCCGGAGCTGCCGGTTGGGTGGCGGCCAGGTCTTCCTTGCTGGCGGCGACCATGGCTTCGACCTTGGCTGGCTCGATGCGGCTCATCAGCGCCTTGAACGGGTTGAGCTTGTGGTTTTCCAGGCGCGACAGGTGATCGTTCCAGGTCAGCGGGGCGACGTTGAGGAAGGCTTCGGCATCGGCAGCCAGCACCGGCAGCACCGGCTTGAGGAAGATCACCAGGTGGCGGAACAGGTTGATGCCCTGGGCACAGATGGCCTGGACCTCGTCCTGCTTGCCTTCCTGCTTGGCCAGGGCCCAGGGCGCCTTGTCGGCGATCCAGGCGTTGGCGCGGTCGGCCAGGGCCATGATCTCGCGCATGGCGCGGGCGAAGTCACGGCCTTCGTAGGCCTCGGCGATCGAGGGGGCGGCATTGAGGAACGCCTCGCTCAACTCGGGCGCGGCGTCACCGGCAACCAGTACGCCGTCGTTGCCCTTGTGGATGAAGCCTGCGCAGCGGCTGGCGATGTTGACCACCTTGCCGACCAGGTCGGAATTGACCTTCTGCACGAAGTCGTCCAGGTTCAGGTCGAGGTCGTCGACGCCGCGGCCCAGCTTGGAGGCATAGTAGTAGCGCAGGTATTCCGGGGCCAGGTGGTCCAGGTAGGTGCGCGCCTTGATGAAGGTGCCGCGCGACTTGGACATCTTGGCGCCGTTGACGGTCAGATAGCCGTGCACGTTGATGCCGGTCGGCTTGCGCAAGCCCGAGCCTTCGAGCATGGCCGGCCAGAACAGGGCATGGAAGTTGACGATGTCCTTGCCGATGAAGTGGTACAGCTCGGCCGTGGAGTCTTCTTTCCAGAACGCATCGAAGTCCAGCTCCGGGCGGCGCGCGCAGAGGTTCTTGAAGCTGGCCATGTAGCCGATCGGCGCATCCAGCCAGACGTAGAAGTACTTGCCCGGCTCATCGGGGATCTCGAAGCCGAAGTACGGCGCATCGCGGGAGATGTCCCATTCCTGCAGCCCGGAGTCCAGCCACTCGGCGAGCTTGTTCGATACTGCTTCCTGCAGGGTGCCGCTGCGGGTCCACTGCTGCAGCATGGCCTGGAAGTCCGGCAGCTTGAAGAAGAAGTGCTGGGAGTCACGCAGCTCCGGGGTGGCGCCGGAGATCGCCGACTTGGGGTTCTTCAGCTCGGTGGGCGCGTAGGTGGCGCCGCATTTCTCGCAGTTGTCGCCGTACTGGTCCTCGGCCGCGCACTTGGGGCAGGTGCCCTTGATGAAGCGGTCGGCCAGGAACATGCCTTTCTCGGGGTCGAAATACTGGGTCACCGAGCGGGTGGCGATGTGCCCGGCATCGCGCAGGCGGGTATAGATCAGGCTCGACAGCTCGCGGTTTTCCTCGGAGTGGGTCGAATGGAAATTGTCGAAGTCGACCAGGAAGTCGGCGAAGTCGCCGCTGTGCTCGGCCTGGACATTGGCGATCAGCTGTTCAGGGGTGATGCCTTCCTTCTCGGCGCGCAGCATGATGGCCGAGCCGTGGGCGTCGTCGGCGCAGACATAGATGCACTGGTTGCCACGCAGCTTCTGGAAGCGAACCCACATGTCCGTCTGGATGTACTCGAGCATATGGCCAAGGTGGATGGAACCATTGGCATAGGGCAGGGCGCTGGTGACGAGAATCTGACGTGGCTCGGACATGGTGGCTCGGCTACTTAATCGGCTACGGGTGAAGAACAAGGATGATCGGCCACTATAAAGCGCCGACGAATATATTTCACCCCAAGGACGCATCTGTTGACGACTGACGGGTTAGCATAGGTGCCTGTTCCACATTCGAATTGCCAATGGGAGTCTCCATGAGTGCCGTCACACGTGCCGCCGTCGAAGGCGTGCTTCGCCAGTACACCGACCCCTACCTGAACCAGGATCCGGTCAGCGCCGGCTGCGTGCGCACCATCGATATCCAGGGCGGGCAGGTCAAGGTGCAACTGCAGTTGGGCTATGCCGCCGGGTTGTTCAAGAACGGTTGGGCGCAGGTGCTGGGCACGGCCATCGAGAACCTCGAGGGGGTCAGTGCCGCGCAGGTGTCGATCGACTGCGTGATCGCCGCGCACAAGGCCCAGGCCCAGGTACCGGCGATGGCCAACGTGAAGAACATCATCGCCGTGGCCTCGGGCAAGGGCGGGGTGGGCAAGTCGACCACCGCCGCCAACCTGGCCCTGGCCCTGGCCCGCGAAGGTGCCCGGGTGGGTATTCTCGATGCCGACATCTATGGCCCGAGCCAGGGGGTGATGTTCGGCATCCCCGAAGGTACGCGCCCGCAGGTGCGCGAGCAGAAGTGGTTCGTGCCGATCCAGGCCCACGGGGTGGAAGTCATGTCCATGGCCTTCCTCACCGACGACAACACACCGATGGTCTGGCGTGGCCCGATGGTGTCCGGCGCCCTGCTGCAACTGGTGACCCAGACCGCCTGGGATGATCTGGACTACCTGGTCATCGACATGCCGCCGGGCACCGGCGATATCCAGCTGACCCTGGCGCAGAAGGTGCCGGTGGCCGGCTCGGTGATCGTCACCACGCCGCAGGACCTGGCTTTGCTGGATGCCAAGAAGGGCGTGGAGATGTTCCGCAAGGTCAACATCCCGGTGCTGGGCGTGGTGGAGAACATGGCCGTGCACATCTGCTCCAATTGCGGCCATGCCGAGCACCTGTTCGGCGAAGGGGGCGGCGAGAAGCTGGCGGCGCAGTACGGCGTCGACCTGCTGGCCTCGCTGCCGTTGTCGATGCTGATCCGCGAGCAGGCCGACAGCGGCAAGCCTACCGCCATCGCCGAGCCGCAGAGCCAGATCGCCATGGTCTACCAGGAGCTCGCCCGCCAGGTGGGAGCGCGGATCGTGCTGCAGGAAGCGGCGGCGCCGGCGATGCCGAGCATCACCATCAGCGAGGATTGACGCCTTCGTGGGAGCGCCCCGGTGCCGGTTCTGCTGCTATTGGGGCCGCTTTGCGGCCCATCGCTACAGATTGCAGGCACAAAAAAACCCGCCAATTGGCGGGTTTTTTTGAAGCGCGTAAAGAAGGATTAGCCTTCGATGCGAACTTCTTCAGCCTGCATGCCTTTCTGGCCGCGGGTAGCGACGAAAGTAACAGCTTGGCCTTCTTTCAGGGTTTTGAAGCCGTCAGCCTGGATGGCCTTGAAGTGTACGAACAGGTCGTCACCCGACTGAGGGGTGATGAAGCCGTAGCCCTTCTCATCGTTGAACCACTTGACGGTACCGGATTGGCGGTTGGACATGGTCTGTCTCCTTGGACAAAGTTGGTTGCGGCACAGGAAACGCCCTGGCCGGGACTGAGTGCAAAGAGAGCGGAAAATTCAGCGATGGGCCGATGGGAATCGTGCATCAAACAGAGATTCTCGGTGTCACGTGCAGCACAGTGGCGTCACCTTAACCCACTTTCCGCGACCTGCCAATGGCCAAGAAGCGCTTTGGTGAAATTCGGATCAGTGGCCTGTACAAGCCCCGTCCGACGCGGGATAGGGCGTGGAACTTTAACCCAGGCGCCGGGACCGGTAAGATGCGCGTCTCGTTTTTCACCTTGCACTCTCAGGACACCCCCGCCATGAGCATCAAATCGGACAAGTGGATTCGCCGCATGGCGCAGGAACACGGCATGATCGAGCCGTTCGTCGAGCGCCAGGTGCGCGGCGGCGAGGACAGCCGGGTGATCTCCTTCGGCGTCTCCAGCTACGGCTACGATGTACGTTGCGCCGACGAATTCAAGGTATTCACCAACATCAACTCGGCCACCGTCGACCCGAAGAACTTCGATGCCGGCAGCTTCGTCGACGTCAAGAGCGACGTCTGCATCATCCCGCCGAACTCCTTCGCCCTGGCCCGTACCGTCGAGTACTTCCGCATCCCGCGCAACGTGCTGACCATCTGCCTGGGCAAGAGCACCTATGCGCGCTGCGGCATCATCGTCAACGTCACCCCGCTGGAGCCGGAGTGGGAGGGCCATGTGACCCTGGAGTTCTCCAACACCACGACCCTGCCGGCGAAGATCTATGCCAACGAGGGCGTGGCGCAGATGCTCTTCCTCGAGTCCGATGAAGAGTGCGAAGTGTCCTACAAGGACCGTGGCGGCAAGTACCAGGGCCAACGCGGCGTCACCCTGCCGCGCACCTGAGCCGACGAGCGCGTGGAATTCCGCGCGCGCCCGGCACTCCAATGGTAGAACCGCCCCGGCGCGCATGACGTGCGCCGGCTCTCGCCAGGAGCTGCCGATGAAACTCCATCCTGCCATCAGCGCGAAGCTGGCCGTCCTCCAGCCCAACCAGATCGGGTTGCTGGCATGGTCGCTGCTTGCGCATCCCCCTACGCCGGTACAGGCCGGTGGCGTACCCCACCAGCCCGATCCCGATACACCGCAACCGCCGGAACCCGGCGAAGCCCCACCCATGGAACCGGGTGAACCGACCCTGCCCGACGAGCCGCCACCGTCCCCCGTGGCCTGACGGCCACGGCTGCCTGGGCGAGGCTCAGTTGGCCAGCAGGTAGCCGCTGCGGCAGAGCTGTTGCCCCGCGACGTGGGCGATGACCATCCCCGCCGTGGCCATGCGCCGTACGCTACGGGCATAGAGCAGGCCGGGCTGGGTATTGTGCACGGCCGTCACCCGGTCGCTGAGCGGGTCGATGACCTCGGCGACCAGTTGCCCGGCCTGCAGGTACTGGCCTGGGCTGGCATGGAACACCAGCAGCCCGCCCAGTGGCGCCGTGACCGGCTCCACGGCCGCCAACGGCGTGGCCGGGTGAGCCAGGGGCGGTAGCGGTGCCGCCTGCCCTTCGATCACCCCGGCATGGGTCAGGAAATCCAGTATCGCCTGGCAGTCCTGGCTCGCCAGCGTGTGGTTCACATCCGCCTGGCCGCGCAATTCGATGGTCACCGAGAAGCTGCCCAAAGGGATCGGGAAGCGTTTGCCAAAGCGCTGTTGCAGCTGCCACCAGACCAGGCTGAAGCATTCGTCGAACGACTGGCCGCCGGAGTCGGTGGCCAGCAGGCTGGCCTGGGCGCCGAGGTAGCGCGCCAGGGGCTCGACCTGTGGCCAGGCCTCTGGCGTGGTGTACAGGTGTTCGACCGCTTCGAAGTCGCAGTGCAGGTCCAGCACCATGTCGGCGTCGCAGGCCAGGCGTTGCAGGGTCAGGCGCTGGGATTGCAGCGGCGTGCGTGCCGGGTGGGCATCCAGGCCACGGCGCAGGTACTCGCGGATCAGCGCCAGGTTGTGCGCCGGGTCCTGGGTCAGGTGGCCTTCGATCTGGTCGCCGATGCTGTCCGAAAGGTCGACGAAGTTGCGGTTGAAGTTCTCGCCGCTCTGCAGTTCGAAGCGTCCCAGGGGGGCGTCCAGCAACACCTGCTCCAGGCCCACCGGATTGGCCACCGGCACCAGGATGATTTCCTGCTGCAGGCGCCCTTGCTGTTCCAGTTCGGCCAGGCGCCGCTTCAGGTGCCAGGCCACCAGCATGCCGGGCAGTTCATCGGCGTGTAGCGAGGCCTGGATGTATACCTTGCCGCCACCGCGCGGGCCGAAGTGGAAGCTGTGGAGCTGGCGGGCGATACCCGGGACGGGAGACAGCAGGTCGTGGGTCGAATGGTGCATGGTGGTCCTGACTGGTGACGACAATGGTCTGCGGCATGGGCTTGGCTAGAAGGATAGAAGCATAACTTCGGGCCTTGCGCCTACTCCTCGCGGGCGTGGTGCTGGAACTGGCGTTGCCGGTTCATCCGGCCCATTCGCCGGCAAACCGCATCATGTATGGTCGACTCGCATCCAGTGGGGCTTGCCGGCGATGGGGGGCGAAGCGGCCCCGGTCAACGGCCGGGCACCAGGGTCAGGCGCTGGGTGCCATAGGCGCGGGCGAAGTGCTGTGGCTGCAGCGGCAGGCTCATGAAACGCCCCTGGAACCAGGCATCCAGCCCGTCGGTGTGGTGCCGGCTGGCCGGGTTGCCGGACTGGCCGCTGCTGGTCAGCACCTGCAGCGGTTCAGCCTGGCCGAAGTCGACGATCATGCGTGCCGAGGCCGGCAGTTGGGTGTCGAAGCTGCTGCCCCAGGCATAAGGGGTGAGCGCCAGGGTGCTGAAGTCGCCACCGGCGGCCTGTGGCGAGCGACGGATGGCATCGCCCAGGCCATGGTAGGCCGGCGCCGGCCAGCGGTACTGATGCAGCTTGCCCCATTGCCAGGTACGGCGATCGGCCCCCAATTGGGCGATGCCGGTATCCACCGCCGCCGCCAGGCTGCGCGCGAGTATGCCGGGCTTGTCTTCCTTCTGTGGGGTGCCGCGATCGTCCCAGAACGGGCTGTCCTCGCGGCCCAGCAAGTGATCGGCCTGGGCCGAGTAGGAAAGCCGGGCGTTGCTGACGAAAGCCTGCCACGCCGGGCTGGACTCCGGGCCGAGATCGTCGAGGAAGGTCTGCCGGGCCACTTCCTGGAGGAACAGCTCGTACAGCGCGGCATCTGCCGACACCGGGCTCAGGCGGCCGTCGAACGCCTTGAGCCGGGCCAGGGTATCGCGGGCCTTTTCGCGCTGGTCGGCGGGCAGGGCAGCGATGGCCTGTTCGAGCGGCTGGGCCATGCCGGGGGCCTCGAACATCTGCTTGAGCTTGTCGGCCAGCAGGCTGACCTGGTCGTTCTGCAGCGCCGCCAGGCTGCGGCTGTCGTGGCGGCCGTTCTCGGCCAGCTGGGCCAGGCGCTCGGCGCGCTCGGGGTAGTACCA
The DNA here is from genome assembly GCF_040984075.1 of Pseudomonas sp. I2. Taxonomy (NCBI): domain Bacteria; kingdom Pseudomonadati; phylum Pseudomonadota; class Gammaproteobacteria; order Pseudomonadales; family Pseudomonadaceae; genus Pseudomonas; species Pseudomonas sp. I2. The sequence continues at coordinate 1,553 of NZ_JBCGFQ010000075.1, read as the reverse complement.
GGTGTTGGACAACTGCATGCCGTAGCCGCGTGGCAGGCTGCGCTGATTGGCATGGCCGATCCAGCCTGCGGGTGGGTCCTGGTCGTAGGGGTGGAGCATCGGGTCGGCAAAACCGTCCCAGTCGTAGCGCCCGTCCCAGCCTGGGGAGGGCAGCAGGCCTTGGCCTTCGCGACGGTTGGGATAGCGGCCGCTGACCTGCCAGCCGATGTGTTGTGGCTCGGCGAAGACAAAGTTGAGGGCCACGGCGCCGACTTCGCGGGTGCTGTCGAAGGCGCGCTCCACCGTCTGGGCACGGGTCAGGTCGAACAGCGCGTCGAGGCTGCGGTCGCCCTTGGCGAGGGGCAGGTGCAGCGCCAGGCCCAGGCCAGCATTGCCCGGCTGGCCGAGCAGGGTGCCGTGGCGGGTCTCGTACATCACCTCGCGCTGGGGGCGCTGGCCGCGGACGAAGAAGGTCTCGTTGCGCGCCCGGGCGGGTAGCCACTTGCCGTCGGCCAGGTAGTTCAACTGGCTGCCCTGGCGGCGCAGTTGCTCCAGGTACAGGTCCTGGTTGTCGGCCATCACCGCGCTACCGCTCCAGGCCAGCTTGCCGTTGTAACCGGTCAGTACGATGGGCAGGCCAGGCAGCGACAGGCCGGCGACCTGGTACTTGGTGGTGTGGATCTGCACTGGGCTCAGGGCCCAGGTGGCCTGGCTGTCGCTGGCCAGCAGGCTCTTGCCGCTGCGGCTGCGCTGAGGCCCCAGGGCCAGGTTGGCCGATCCGGGGCTGCCAAGCAGGCCGAGGTCGGCGAGCGTCTGCCCGGCCGCCGCCAACGATGCCAGGCCCGGCAGTTGGCGGGTGAGGTCCAGGCCCTTGAGCTTGTCGATCTCGGCTTCGGCCAGCGGTTCGTCCGGGGCGCCGGGCAGCAGCCAGGCCAGCTTGTCGCTGCCGGCCTGCTGGGCCAGGGTCAGGGCGGCCAGTTCTTCCTGCAGGTTCACCGACTGGCTGAAGGCATAGAGGCTGAAGATCAGCGCCGAGTCTTCGGGTTTCCAGTATTCTGGGCGGTAGCCGCTGCGGGCGATGTCGGCCGGCAGCTTGTCGCGGTAGCGGAACAGGTAGGCATTGACGCCGCGAGCATAGACCTCGAAGAAGCGTTGCAGGCGCGGCGAGGCGTCGGCATACAGCTGGCCGGCGCCCTGCTTGAGATTGGCGGCGCGCATCAGCCGGTCGATGTCCAGTGCCTCTGGCCCCGCCAGCTCGGCCAGGCGGCCCTGGGCCAGCAGGCGCATGGCGAGCATCTGGCCGATGCGGTCGCCGGCATGCACATAGCCGAGGCTGAACAGCGCGTCGTGGAAGTTGCTGCTTTCGATCAGCGGCGCGCCCATGGCGTTGCGCCGCACCGAGACGTTCTGCGCCAGGCCCTTGAGCGGTTGTACGCCACTGCTCGGCGGCACGCTGTCCTGGTAGCCACCCAACTGACAGCCACCAAGGCCGAGCAGGCCAAGCAGCACGGCGGTGCCGCCGAAGTGGGGACGGAAGGGCGGAAGAACGGGGGCGGCCATGACAAGGCTCCTGC
>NZ_JBCGFQ010000074.1:0-15216 GCF_040984075.1 Pseudomonas sp. I2 | reverse complement strand
ACAACACCTTGCCGATCTCTCGGCTGCAAATGCTCAACCCCACGTTCGAGGAGGGGTTCAAGGCGGGAGAGATCTTCGTCATCGGCGACCCGGACAAGGGTGATGCCTGCACCCGTGAGGAAGCCCAGTTGATGGACGCCGCAGAGCGGGCGCGGGAAAAGCTGGAAATACTGGAGCTCGATGAAGCTGATTTCATGATGCGGCATCAGCCTGAAATCGCCGGTTTGCTCAACGGTGCCAGTCAGTCCATGGGCGTAGGCAAGGACATGCTGTCGCATGGACTGGCTCAGGTCAGGGAGACGCTAGTGAACATCGAACGGCTGCACCAGCAGCAATTCGCCCAGCATGGTCACCTTCGCAGCAACGAGTTCTTCGCGGCTCGCCAGCGCTTGCTAAAGCAGTTGGATGGCCAGTTGAAGGCGGCTTTCCTCAACAAGCAATTGAAACTGGGAAGTTACGAGAGGCTCCGGCGGGAGTTGGGCATTTCTACCAAGAGCCTGGTCCATCACTGGTCGAAGGCGGGCGGGCCGGGGCAGATACCGGGTTATGCGACACATCTGGACGAAGTTTCCAGAGCCGCGAAGTACCTCAAGTACGGCGGCAATATAGCCATTGGATTGGGCGGCACCGCTTCATATTTGAAAGTGCAAGACGTCTGTCGTGCAGGGGAAACGGAAGAGTGTAAGCGGATTCGACTGACCGAGGCAGGTAACTTCACTGGAGGACTCGGGGGTGGAGCACTCGGCGCTGAGCTTGGCGTATTGGCCACTGCCGGCCTATGTGGCGTGTTCTCAGTTGCAACTAGCGGCTTCGGAGCTCCGGTATGCGGCATCGTACTGGTCGGCGGTGGTTCATTGGCCGGAGGACTGATTGGGAATGAGCTTGGCGAGTTGGCCGGTGAATGGATCTATGAGTTCAGTCATGATTGACTTTAACGGCTGGCCGCTCCCGGTGCAGCTTGTTTTCCTGATAGGCCCCCTCGCCACAGGTTTGCTTGGTGTCGCTATCAAACTCCAAGTCGCATGCACTCATGAGTTTCACATCATGCTTGGAGTCATTAAGAGTAGTCCATGGCTTGAACAGCAAAAACGATCTTGGGGTACATCCAGTGTCAGGTCCCGCTGGATGCTCGTTTGTTGTGTTTGCGGTCTGCTCTTGTTCGCAGGCCTTCATATACGAAAAGGGCTGTTGGATGCTGATGAGCTGCGCCACTTTCCCGCAAAGCTAAAGAGAAAATTGTTGATCTCTTCATGGCTAACCGTGGCTGGATCAGCTTGGATGGTGACCAGCTTTATATTGGTGAAGCTGAGCAAGGCATGACGCTCAAGCTTATGGATACGGAGTCCTATCTCCGTCCCGTGTTTCCATATCACGCTTGAGGATGTTCATTCGCTGAGGACTTGGACGTTTTCCCTCAGCCCTTGAAACTTCGCGCTCACGCAGGACGCCTGCTGATGTATACAGGTCTAGCCTTGTGCGCGCTCTTCTATGTTGTGTTCCACTTCACGGCTCCCGCCTCTTGAACGGCATCCCAAAGCCCCTGTCATACACCCATGCTCCAGAATGGATCTGTTCCGGACAAGAGCCGCCATTTGGGGCCGCTTCGCCGGCAAGCCAGTCCCACATGGCCGTGCAGCCGGCATCATTCGTGATCGACACGGACCCTGTGGGGGCCGGCTTGCCGGCGATGGGCTGCAAAGCAGCCCCAAGACGACATAGCACCGCTTGACTGACGGCCATTGGGGCGTGCCCGAGAATGGCCTCAGGCTTTCGCCAGCTCCGGCAAGTCGCCCGACAGCCCCAGCGCCTGGCGCACGAACAGCGCCTTGGCCTCTGGCATCTGCTCGACCAGCTTCAGCCCGCTGTTGCGCAACCAGCGCAATGGCAGTGGGTTGGCCTGGAACAGCCGTTCGAACCCTTCCATCGCCGCCATCAGCGCCAAGTTGTGTGGCATGCGGCGGCGCTCGAAACGGCTCAGCACCTTCACATCGGCCAGGCGTTCGCCACGCTCGCAGGCGTGCTCCAGCTCCTCGGCCAGCACCGCGGCATCGAGGAACCCCAGGTTGACGCCCTGCCCGGCCAGCGGATGGATGGTATGGGCCGCATCGCCGATCAGCGCCAGGCCCTCGTCGACATAGCGCTTGGCGTGTCGCTGGCGCAATGGCACGCACAGTCGAGGGTCGGCCTGCAGGACCTGGCCCAGGCGGCCTTCGAAGGCCCGTTCCAGGGCCTGGCAGAAGGCCTGGTCATCCAGTGCCATGAGCTGCTCGGCCTGCTCCGGAGTGGTCGACCAGACGATCGAGCACCACGCCTGCCCACCATCACGGGCCAGCGGCAGGAACGCCAGCGGCCCCTCGTCGGTGAAGCGCTGCCAGGCTGTGGCCCGGTGCGCCTCACTGCAGCGCACGCTGGTGACGATGGCGTGGTGCAGGTAATCCCATTCGCGTGTCTGGCAACCGGCCAGGCGGCGCACCGCGGAGTTGGCGCCATCGGCAGCCACCACCAGCGTCGAGCGCAGGCGCCGGCCGTCGGCCAGGGTCAGCAGCCACTCGTCGCCGGAGCGGCGCATCTGCTCCAGGCGGGCGTTGGGCAACAGGCCGACGTCGCTGTCGTGCAGGCGCTCCAACAGGCCATCCTGCACCACCCGATTCTCGACGATATGGCCCAGCACCGGAGCATGCACGCTACCCGCCGAGAAATGGATTTGACCGGTGCCACTGCCGTCCCACACCCGCATGTCCGTATAGGGCGAAGCGCGTCGCCCGGCAATGCCTTCCCAGGCGCCCAGGCGTTCGAGGATGCGCTGGCTGGCCGCCGACAGGGCGCTGACCCGCGGTTCGAACGGCGCCTCGGCGTCGAAGGGCCTGACCGACAGCGGGCTGCCGTCGAGCAGGAGAATCTCCAGGCCGCTATGGCGCAACGCCAGGGCCAGGGCGCTGCCGACCATACCGGCACCGACAATCAACAGATCTGCGCGCATTTCCATGCCTTAGGCGTGCCTCGCTTGCGGCTTGAGCCGCACGTAAAGGGTTTTATCGACCCGCGCCACCAGCTCGCCAGTGCCGTCGCGGATATCGACCTGCAAACGGGGCAGGTATTTCTTGCCGCTGGCGGTCTGCTGGCGGATCTCCTCCAGCAACGCATCGTCGACGTGGAACTCGGCGAACACCGGGCCCTTGCCCGGCGTGATGAAATCGATGCTGGCGGCCTTGTCCCAGACGATGTATTCGCGCCCCAGGCGCTCGATCAGCAGCAGCATGTAGAACGGATCGACCATCGAGTACAGGCTGCCGCCGAACTGGGTACCGACGTAGTTGCGGTTCCAACGGGTCAGGTTCATGCGCACCTTGATGCTGCGCATGTCCGGGCTGATGTGCTGCACACGGATGCCGGCACCCAGGTAGGGCGGGTAGAGGTTGAGCAGCCACCGCAGCATGCGAGCCTTGCGGGCGAGCCTGTGCGAATCGCTCATGCCCTGCCCCGCAGGTCTGGACGGGTGCCCAGGCCCATGGCCTGACGGGCGAACCAGCTTTTCGCCGGCGGCAGCAGGTCGAGGCCGAGCAGGCCGATGTTGCGCCCGGCCGCCAGCAACGGTTGGCTGCTGCCGAACAGGCGAGTGACCTGGTCGGAGAAGCCGATGGTCAGGGCCTGGTCCAGGCGCTGGCGCTGGTGATAGGCCTGCAGGGTGGCCAGGTCACCTGGCAGCGCAGGGCCATCCAGCAGGGCATCGGCCAGGGACTGCACGTCGCGCAGGGACAGGTTGAAGCCCTGCCCGGCGATCGGGTGCAGACTGTGGGCAGCGTTGCCCAACACCACCAGGTGAGGGCGCACCTGCTCTTCGGCCTCGACCAGCGCCAACGGGTACAGGTGGCGCACGCCGACCTGGCGCAGGGCGCCCAGGCGGTAACCGAAGGCGTCCTGCAGCTCACGCAGGAAGCTACGTTCATCGGTCTCCACCAGACGCTGGGCGTCCATCCCCTGGCGGGTCCAGACCAGCGCGCAACGGTTTTCCGGCAGCGGCAGCAGGGCCATCGGGCCCTGCTCGGTGAAACGCTCGAACGCCTGGCCGCCATGGGCCTCGCCAGGGGTGATGTTGGCGATCAGCGCACTCTGGTCGTAGGGGGTGCGGCGCACATGGATACCCAGCTGCTCGCGCAGGCCGGAGCGACCACCGTCGGCCAACACTGCAAGGTCGCACTCCAGGTGAGTGTCGTCGTCCAGTTGCAGGCGGTAGCCGCCGGCGATGGCCTGCATGGCCTTGACCTCGGCGGGGCAGCGCCAGCTGACCACCTCGGTGTCCAGGGCCTGCCACAGGCACTGGCCGAGCCAGGCGTTCTCCACCACGTAGCCAAGCGCCGGCACGCCTTCTTCGCGGGCATCCAGTCGGGTAGCGCCGAAGCGGCCACGGTCGGACACCTGGATCTGGCTGATCGGCTCGGCACGCTGGCTGATGACCGGCCACAGGCCGAGCTGCTGGTAGATCTGCTGGGTGCCGAACGACAGCGCCGAAGAGCGCGCGTCGTAGCTGGGTTGGAAACTGTGGCCGGGGGCGAAGGGTTCGATCAGCAGGAGTTTCCAGCCCCGGGCCTTGGCCCCGGCCTGCAGGGCCAGGGCCAGGCTGGCACCGACCAGGCCACCGCCGATGATCGCCAGGTTGACCCGGCTCATGCCACGTCCCTGCGTGCGTCAGCCATCAGCGCCTCGATCTCGGCGACGGTTTTGGGGACGCCCGTGGTCAGAATTTCACAGCCTTGCCTGGTCACTACCACGTCGTCCTCGATCCTTACGCCGATGCCGCGCCATTTCTTCGCGACGTTCTGGTTGTCGGGGGCAATGTAGATGCCCGGCTCGACGGTCAGCGCCATGCCCGGCTCGAGCACTCGCCACTGGCCGCCGACTTTGTAGTCGCCCACGTCATGCACATCCATGCCCAGCCAGTGCCCGGCGCGGTGCATGTAGAAGGCGCGGTAGGCCTCGCTGTCGATCAGCGCCTGCACCTCGCCCTTGAGCAACCCCAGCGCCACAAGGCCCTCGGTGATGACCCGCACGGTCGCCTCGTGGGCGTGGTTCCAGTGCTTGCCAGGGGCGATCTCGGCGAACGCGGCCTCCTGGGCCTTGAGCACCAGCTCATAGATGGCCTTCTGCTCCGGCGAGAAGCGCCCACTGACCGGGAAGGTGCGGGTGATGTCGCTGGCGTAGCAGTCGATCTCGCAGCCGGCATCGATCAGTACCAGGTCGCCGTCCTTGAGCGGGGCGTCGTTCTGCTGGTAATGCAGGATGCAGGCGTTACGCCCGGCGGCGACGATCGAACCATAGGCCGGCATCTTCGCCCCGCTCTTGCGGAACACGTAGTCCAGCTCGGCTTCCAGGCTGTATTCGTGCAGCCCCGCGCGGCAGGCCTGCATGGCCCGCACATGGGCCTGCGCGGAAATCGCCGCAGCGGTGCGCATCACCTTCACTTCCGCTGCCGATTTATACAGGCGCATGTCGTGCAGCAGATGATCCAGGGCAACGTATTCGTTCGGCGGCTGGGCACCGAGGCGCGCCTTGGAGCGGATCACATTGATCCACTCCATGAGCCGGCGGTCGAACTCGGGGTTGCTGCCCATGGCCGTATAGACCCGGTCGCGTCCCTCGATCAGGCCCGGCAGGATCTCGTCGATATCGGTGATCGGGAAGGCATCGTCGGCGCCGTAGTCGCGCACCGCGCCCTCCTGGCCGGCCCGCAGGCCGTCCCACAGCTCGCGCTCGGGGTTGCGCTCGCGGCAGAACAGCACGTACTCGCCGTGCTCACGGCCCGGGATCAGGGCGATCACCGCCTCGGGCTCGGGAAAACCGCTGAGGTACTGGAAATCGCTGTCCTGGCGGTACACGTGCTCGACGTCGCGGTTGCGGATGGCGACTGCAGCGGCCGGCAGGATGGCGATGCTGTTGGGGACCATCTGCGCCATCAGCGCCTTGCGCCGACGGGCATACTCGGCCTTCGGGATGTGGCTCATGGGCAGGACTACCCCCAGGTGTCAGTGCAGCGATGGCTTGGGCGCGGGTGCGGCCGGCTTGGCCAGCTCCGTATACAGCAGCAAGGGCGCCACGCGCAGGTACTCCATGACTTCCATGTAATCGCTCTCGCCGTCCTCGGATTCCTCGAGGGCATCCTGGACCTGGGAGATGGCCACCAGGTCCTGCAGCACTTCCTTGGCCTCGCCGGAGAGTTCCTTGCCGCCGGCATTCAGGCCGAAGCCGGTGATGAAGCCCTGGCACCACTGGCCCAGGGCCGCGGCGCGCTCGGCCAGCGGTGCCTCGTCGCCGGGCAGCAGCAGGACCAGGGTGATGTCCTCGCCGGTCAGCTCGGCCTTGACCATTTCCTGCAGGCCGATCAGGGCGTTGCGCACGGCGTCCTCGGCATCGTTCTCCAGCAGGCCGGCGGCGTCGGCCAGCCAGGCGTCGGCATCGAACCCTGCGCCGGCACAGCTGCGGCCGATCAGCAGGCCGTGCAGCTCGGCCGGGGAAACAGGATGGCCATTGCTGGCGAGCAGCGTGGCGAAGGCGGTGTAGGGCGATTGGGTATTGGGCATGGGCAGCTAGGCGCCAGACGGCGCAATGACTAGAATGAAGACCTTGTATCCTAGCACCGGCAGGCGCGCCAAGACCATCGGCACTGGCCGCCGCGGCCCAGGGAGAGGCATGATCGCCTGGTGAGTCCACGATGGAGCGAATCGAGTGCAACCCACGCAAGAGAACGACCTGCAAGCGCTGATGAGCCGATTCGAGTTGCTGATCGAGCGTGTCGAGCAACTAAAACGGCAAAATGCACTCCTACTAGCTCAGGAAAAATCCTGGCGCGAGGAGCGCGCCCACCTCATCGAAAAGAACGAGATCGCGAAGCGCAAGGTCGAATCGATGATCCTGCGCCTCAAGGCCCTGGAGCAAGACTCATGAGTTCAAGCAATAGCGTCACCGTCCAGATCCTCGACAAGGAATATTCGATCATCTGCCCGCCCGAGGAACGCAACAACCTGGTCAGCGCCGCGCGCTACCTGGACGGCAAGATGCGCGAGATCCGCAGCAGCGGCAAGGTGATCGGTGCCGACCGCATCGCGGTCATGGCGGCGCTGAACATCACCCACGAACTGCTGCACCGCCAGGAGCGCCCGGACGTGGCCGGCAACGGCACCACCCGCGAGCAGGTACGCGACCTGCTGGAGCGGGTCGACCAGGCACTGTCCGACGACGCGGATACCAAAATCGGCTGAGATTGGTATACTGGCGCCACTCCCTGGGGGATGCGCCAGTCGGTTATGTCCCTGAGCCGATACGCACAACCACGGGGGTTGCACGCTGGGGCAGGTGTGCATGTCCGCTCGACGGAAAGCCTTAACGCCCCCTGCAATCTCCACCTTGAACTTTCGGGTTCAAGGGCTACACCGACAGCGGTTCCATCGGGGAGCCTGAATTCCGCCTTGCCCGCCTTCCCGGCGGGCAATTCGTCTGGCCGCAGCGGCGGCCGGCACCTCTGGGAACGCCTGTGCCATGACCGACACCGCGCCGCTCACCCGCCCTCAACTCCGTCGCCTGCTCCGTAATGCCCGCCGCGCTCTCACCCCGGCCCAACAGCGCCAGGCCTCCCTTGGCCTGTACCGCCAACTGGCCCAGCATCCACTGTTCCGCCGTGCCCGGCACATCGCCCTGTACCTACCCAACGACGGCGAGATCGACCCGCGCCTGCTGCTGTGCGAGGCCCAGCGGCGCGGCAAGCGTACCTACCTTCCGGTGCTGCACGCCTGGCCGCGCACGCGCATGGTGTTCCAGCGTTTCGAGCGTGGAGAAAAACTGCGCCCCAACCGCTTCCGCATCCCCGAGCCGCTGACCGATCGCAAGCGCCAACGACCGATCTGGTCACTGGACCTGATCCTGCTACCCTTGGTGGGCTTCGACGAAGTAGGCGGCCGGCTGGGCATGGGCGGTGGCTTCTACGACCGCAGCCTGGCCTATCAGGCGCGGCGCAAGGCGTGGAAGAAACCGTTGCTGCTGGGGCTGGCCCATGAATGCCAGAAGGTCGAGCGGCTGGCCCAGGCCAGTTGGGATGTGCCGCTCAAGGGAACGGTCTCGGACCGTGGCTGGTACCTGGCGCCGAACTGAGCGGCGCCAGCGAAGGGGGTCAGCGTTGCTGCTGGGCGGGATCGACCGGCATCTGGTAGGCAGCGTCCATCTTGCGCTCCCAGAAACTCTGCGCATAACCGGTGGTGACGACACCCAGGCCGAAGATGAAGACCAGGATCCAGAGCAAATCCGGTTTGCGTTGGTTCATCGATGAATGCCCCCCTAAGGCAAACTGTTCAGGCTCGGCAACCTTCTTGGTGTTGCCGGAGCGTCTAGCTTTAAAATCGGCGCATTTTCCGACAACGTGCGACGACACGCAAACGTTGACGCCAACCGACCGTCGGTTTAGTGGGCCAGGTTATTTCAAATTTTGTCAGGAGCAGCATCCATGGCCTATTGGCTGATGAAATCCGAGCCCGACGAGCTCTCCATCGACGCCTTGGCACGCCTCGGGCAGGCACGCTGGGACGGGGTGCGCAACTACCAGGCGCGCAATTTCCTGCGGGCCATGAGCATAGGCGACGAGTTCTTCTTCTACCACTCCAGTTGCCCGCAACCGGGTATCGCCGGCATCGCCCGGATCATCGCCGCGGCCTACCCCGACCCCACCGCGCTCGACCCGCAGAGCCCCTACTTCGATGCCAAGGCCAGTGCCGACAAGAACCCCTGGAGCGCAGTGGACGTGGCCCACGTGAAGACATTCGGCCAGGTTCTGGGCCTGGGCCTGCTCAAGCAACAGGCCGCCCTGGCCGAACTGCCGCTGGTGCAAAAAGGCAGCCGCCTGTCGGTGATGCCGGTCACCCCACAGCAGTGGGCGGCCATCCTCGCGCTGGGCTGAACCTGCGACTATCGTCAGTGGCTTGACCAACATCAAGGCGCACGGCGCGGCCCTGCGTCACTATCGGGTGTGCAATACAGCAGGGACGCAGCCTCGATGAGCCGATACGCACCGAAACTCTTTGCCACTGCCCTGCTCGCCCTGTTGCTGGCGGCGGGCGGCCTGGGTTACTGGAAATCCCTGCACGATCGCCTGCCCGAAGGCGTGAGCATGGGCAATGGCCGCCTCGAGGCCACCGAAGTGCAGATCGCCAGCAAGGTCCCGGGGCGCCTGGCCGAAGTGCTGGTCGATGAAGGCGACAGGGTGACCCGCGGCCAACTGCTGGCACGCATCGATACCCGCACGCTGGAGGCCCAGCGCAGCCAGGCCGAGGCCGAAGTGCTGCGGGCGCGGGAGAACCATGCCGCCGCCGTGGCCAACGTGCAGTTGCGCCAGAGCGAGCGGTTGCTGGCCAGCCAGGAGCTCAAGCGGGTCCGTGAGATCTACCAGCGCAAGTTCGCCAGCCAGCAACTGCTCGACCAGCAGCAGGCCCGCTACGACACCGCCAACGCCGCAGTCGTCGCCGCCCGCGCCCAGCTGGCGGCGATCAAGGCCGCCATCGGTGCCGCCGAGGCCCAGGTGGCACAGCTCACCAGCGAAATCGACGACAGCAGCCTGCGCGCGCCCATCGACGGCATCATCCAGTTGCGCCTGGCCGAGCCCGGCGAAGTGCTGGGCGCCGGCGGCCGTGTGCTGATGCTGATCGACCCGAGCGACCAGTACATGAACCTCTACCTGCCCGCCTCCACCACCGGTCGCCTGACCGTCGGCGACCCGGCGCGAATCGTGCTCGATGCCCTGCCGGGGCAAGCCTTGCCGGCGAAGGTAGCGTTCGTCGCGGCCAAGGCGCAGTTCACCCCCAAGCAGGTGGAAACCCATGACGAGCGCCAAAAGCTGGTGTTTCGGGTCAAGCTGCGCCTGACCGAGCCCAGCGCCGTGCCCCAGGCCAAGCCAGGCATGCCGGGCGCCGGCTACGTCCGCACGGCCGACGTGAACTGGCCGGCCGACCTGCAATGAGTGCTCCGGCGCTGGTGGCCGAGGGCATCAGCCACCGCTACGGCGACCTGGTCGCCTTGCAAACCCTGGGTTTCAGCCTACCGGCCGGCACCCGCTGTGGCCTGATCGGCCCAGACGGTGCCGGCAAGTCCACGCTGCTAGGGCTGATCGCCGGGGTCAAGCGCCTGCAGCAGGGCGAGTTGCAGGTGCTGGGCGGCCCGATCCGCCGACGTCGCCACCGCAACCAGCTCTATCCACGGGTCGCCTTCATGCCCCAGGGCCTGGGCAACAACCTGTACCCGGAGCTGTCGATCCGCGAGAACATCCGCTTTTTCGCCACCCTCTTCGGCCTGGGCCGCGCCCAGCGCGAACAACGCATGACCAACCTGCTGCGCGCCACCGACCTGGAGCGCTTCGCCGATCGCCCGGCGGGCAAGTTGTCCGGCGGCATGAAGCAGAAGCTCGGCCTGTGCTGCGCGCTGATCCACGAGCCCGACCTGCTGATCCTCGACGAACCGACCACCGGCGTCGACCCGCTGTCCCGCCGGCGCTTCTGGGAGCTGGTCGAGCAGGTCCGCGCGCAGCGCCCGCAGCTGACCCTGCTGGTGGCCACGGCCTACATGGAGGAAGCCGAGCAGTTCGAACATTGCCTGATGCTCGACGGCGGTCGCCTGCTGGCCGCCGGCCCCAGCCGCGAACTGGCCGCGGTGACCGCCAGCGGCAAGCTGGACGATGCCTTCACCTATTTCCAGGACGGCAAAGGCGAGACGGCCGAGCCCTTGAGCATTCCGCCCCGCCAGGCGGACGATGGGCCGGTCGCCATCGAAGCCCACGGCCTGACCCTGCGCTTCGGCGACTTCACCGCCGTGGACAAGGTCAGCTTCGCTATCGGCCGTGGCGAGATCTTCGGCTTCCTCGGCTCCAACGGCTGCGGCAAGACCACCACCATGAAGGTGCTCACCGGCCTGATGCCGGCCAGCGAAGGCAGCGCCAACCTGCTCGGCCGGCCGGTGGACGCCCGCGACCTGGCCACCCGCAAGCGGGTCGGCTTCATGTCCCAGGCCTTTTCCCTGTATGGCGAGCTGAGCGCCCGACAAAACCTCGAGCTGCACGCCCGCCTGTTCGACCTGCCCAAGGCCGACAGCACCCCGCGCATCGCCGAACTGCTACAGCGCTTCGGCCTGCAGGCCATCGCCGACCAGCCCTCCGGCGCCCTGCCCCTGGGCCTGCGCCAGCGCCTGTCGCTGGCGGTGGCGGTGCTGCACCGGCCCGAGGTGCTGATCCTCGACGAACCGACCTCCGGCGTCGATCCGGCCGCCCGCGATGACTTCTGGCGGTTGCTGGTCGAGCTGTCGCGAGAGCAGGACGTGACTATCTTCCTGTCCACCCACTTCATGAACGAAGCCCTGCGCTGCGACCGTATCTCGCTGATGCACGCCGGCCGGGTCCTGGCCTGCGACACGCCTGCCACCTTGCAGGCGCAGTTCGCCGGCGCGACGCTGGAGGACGCCTTCGTCCGCTGCCTGGAGCAGGCCCAGGAACAAGGCCAGCAGGCATCGACCAATGCCACCCTGGAGCAGGCCGAGGACGCCACACGCCCGTTGCGCCAGGGCTTCAGCCTGCGCCGGCTGCTGGCGGTGGCCAGCCGCGAGGGCAAGGAACTGCTGCGCGACAAGGTCCGCCTGGCCTTCGCCTTGCTGGGTGCGCTGTTCATGATGGTGATCTTCGGCTACGGCATTTCCCTGGATGTGGAAAACCTCGCCTTCGCCGTCTATGACCAGGACCAGAGCCCGCAGAGCCGCGCCTACCTGGAAGCGTTTCGCGGCTCGCGCTACTTCGCCGAGCAGGCGCCGATCCGCGATGCCACCCAATTGCACCAACGCCTGCAGCGCTCGGAGATCAAGCTCGCCCTGGAGATCCCACCCGGCTTCGGCCGCGACCTGCATGCCGGCCGCCAGCCGGTGGTGGCAGCCTGGCTCGACGGTGGCATGCCGTTTCGCGCCGAGACCAGCCGCAACTACGTGGAGGCGGTGCACCAGGCCAACCTCGAGCAACTCGCTGCGCTGAGCTCACAACCGCAGCCTCGGCAGGCGCCGGTCAGGCTGGAGACACGCTTTCGCTACAACCAGGACGTGGTCAGCGTGAACGCCATCGGCCCTGGCGTCATGGCGCTGATCCTGGCGTTCATCCCGGCCATGCTCACGGCCCTGGGCATCGTCCGGGAAAAGGAACTGGGCTCGATCACCAACTTCTACGCCACGCCCCTGACTCGCCTGGAGTTCCTGCTCGGCAAGCAGGCCCCCTACCTGGCGGTGAGCCTGGTCAACCTGGCGCTGCTGGTGGCGATGAACCGCTGGCTGTTCGGCGTACCGCTCAAGGGCAGCCTGCCGGCCCTGGCCTGCGGCGGTTTCCTGTACCTGCTGGCGACCACCAGCCTGGGTCTGCTGATCTCGGCCTTCACCCGCACGCAGATCGCAGCGATCCTCGGCACCATGATCATCACCAGCCTGCCGACCATCCAGTTCTCCGGGCTGATCGTGCCGCGCTCGTCGCTCGATGGCGCCGCGGCGCTGATGGGCCAGTTGTTCCCGGCCGGCTACTTCCTCGACATTGCCGTCGGCACCTTCACCAAGGCCCTCGGCCTGCGCGAGCTATGGCCACAGTGCCTGGCCCTGCTGGGCTTCTTCGTCGCCTTCAGCGGCCTGAGCCTGGCCATGCTGAAGAAGCAGGAAGCCTGACATGCACCGCCTGCACCATACCCTGCGCCTGGGCCTGAAGGAGCTGACCAGCCTGCGCCACGACAGCGTGCTGCTGCTGTTTCTGCTGTACGCCTTCAGCGTGGCGATCTACATGCCGGCGGCCGGCTCGGTGATCGGCGTGCACAACGCCAGCGTGGCGGTGGTCGACGAGGATCGCAGCCAGGTCTCGCGCAAACTGGCCGAATCGCTGCAACCGCCCGAGTTCCAGCTCGCCGTGCCACTGGCCCTGGACCGCCTCGACCAGGCCATGGACAGCGGCCAGTACACCTTCGTGATCAACGTGCCGGCGAACTTCCAGGGCGATCTGCTGGCCGGGCGCTCGCCCGAGCTGCAGATCAACGTCGATGCCACGGCCATGAGCCAGGCGTTCATGGGGGCGGGCTACATCGGCCGGATCTTCGAGCGCGAACTGCTCGACTACGCCGGCGGCACCGCCGCAGCCAGCCCGGCGACGATCAGCCCGCGGGCGCTGTTCAATCCCAACCTGGAAGGTGGCTGGTTCCTGGCGGTGATCCAGATCGTCAACAACATCACCATCCTGGCCATCATCCTCACCGGCACCGCACTGCTGCGCGAGCGCGAACATGGCACCCTGGACCACCTGCTGGTGCTGCCGCTGACAGCGCTGGAAATCATGCTGGCGAAGATCGGCAGCAACGCCCTGGTGGTCGTGCTGTGCACCTGGGTATCGCTCGAGGTGGTGGTCAAGGGGGCGCTGGGCGTGCCGCTGGCCGGGTCCATGGGCCTGTTCCTGGGCGTGACCGCCCTGTACCTGTTCGCCAGCACGGCACTGGGCATTTTCCTCGCCACCCTGGCGCGCTCGACCCCGCAGTTCGGCCTGCTGGCGATCCCGGTGATCATCCCGATGCTGCTGCTCTCCGGCGGCAGCACACCGCTGGATAGCATGCCGCAGTGGCTACAGTGGGTCATGCAGGGCTCGCCCTCGACCCACTTCGTCAGCCTCGGCGCGGCAATCCTGTTCCGCGATGCCGGGTTTGCGGTGGTGTGGCCGGATGTCCTGGCCCTGGCTGTGATCGGCCTGGTGTTCTTCAGCGTGGCCCTGGCGCGCTTTCGCCGCAGCCTGACCTCCTGATCACTGCACGATCAGGTTGTTGAACAGCAGCTCCTCGACGATCGGCTTGCCCTCCTCGGCCTCCATGACCTGCTGGACCTGCCTGAGCGCTTCCTGGCGCAGCTGCTCCTTGGCCTCGACGCTGTTCATGTTGTCCACGCCCTGCTGGGTGAACAACGCCACCAGTTGGTTGCGGATCAGCGGCTCGTGGTGCTTGACCGCCGCCGCTGCGGCATCGCCGGACACGCGCAGGGCCACATCGGCCTTGTACACACGCAGCCTGGGGCTGCCGTCGAGGGCGTAGTTGCCGACGAAGGGCGGGCTCAGGCTGATATAGGAAACCTTGGGCTGCCCATCCTTGGCGTCCTCGGCCAGAGCCGCAGCTGGCAGCAGCAAGGCCAGCACCATCAAGATCCACGCTTTCACGAATTCGCTCCTCAATACAGTTGGCGCCAGCTTACCCAGCAAATCGTCCAAACCCAAGCCGCTGCTTGGCAGCTCTGGCCCCCGGCTCATGCTTGCCCTTCAGGTCAATGTCGAACCGATGCGGGGCTTATGTCGGCCCATCAGGGCGGGCCATGCTCGTTGACCGGGCACCTGCCCCTCCTACACTTATCGGCCACCACACGCAAAGGAATAGCCCCGATGAAAGCCGTATTGTGCAAAACCCTGGGCCCGGCGCGGGACCTGGCCCTGGAAGAGGTGGCGAGCCCGGAGCCGAAGAGGAACGAAGTCCTCCTCGACGTGCGCGCCGCCGGGGTCAACTTTCCCGATACCCTGATCATCGAAGGCAAGTACCAGTTCCAGCCACCCCTGCCGTTCTCGCCGGGTGGCGAGGCCGCCGGAGTGGTCGCCGCCGTGGGCGAGAAGGCCGGCGCCTTCAAGGTTGGCGACCGGGTCATGGCCCTGACCGGCTGGGGCGCCTTCGCCGAACAGGTGGCCGTGCCCTTCTACAATGTGCTGCCCATTCCCGAGGGCATGGACTTCACCACCGCCGCCGCCTTCGGCATGACCTACGGCACTTCGATGCATGCGCTGAAACAACGTGGCCAGCTCAAGGCCGGCGAGACCCTGCTGGTGCTCGGCGCCTCCGGTGGCGTCGGCCTGGCGGCAGTGGAAATCGGCAAGGCCATGGGTGCGCGGGTGATCGCCGCCGCCAGCAGTGCCGAAAAGCTCGCCGTGGCCAAGGCCGCTGGCGCCGACGAGCTGATCGACTACGGCCAGGCGAGCCTCAAGGACGAGATCAAGCGCCTGACCGGCGGCCAGGGCGTGGACGTGATCTACGACCCGGTCGGTGGCGAGCTGTTCGACCAAGCCGTGCGCGGCCTGGCCTGGAACGGCCGGCTGCTGGTGGTGGGGTTTGCCAGCGGGACCATTCCGCATTTGCCGGTGAACCTGGCGCTGCTCAAGGG
>NZ_JBCGFQ010000073.1:0-16250 GCF_040984075.1 Pseudomonas sp. I2 | reverse complement strand
AACCTTGCGCTCGTTCGCCAGCCAGGACAGAAATGCCTCGACTTCGCTGCTGCCCAAGGTTGCCGGGTGACGCACACCGTGGAAACGGATGAAGGCACGAACCCAGTGGACATAAGCCTGTTCGGTTGGTAAGCTGTAATGCAAGTAGCGTATGCGCTCACGCAACTAATCCAGAACCTTGACCGAACGCAGCGGTGGTAACGGCGCAGTGGCGGTTTTCATGGCTTGTTATGACTGTTTTTTTGTACAGTCTATGCCTCGGGCATCCAAGCAGCAAGCGCGTTACGCCGTGGGTCGATGTTTGATGTTATGGAGCAGCAACGATGTTACGCAGCAGGGCAGTCGCCCTAAAACAAAGTTAGGCACCAATGGATAGTTCGCCGCTCGTCAGGCCTGTTGAAACTACCGATTCGGCCAGTTGGCTAAGCATGCGCTGTGAGCTGTGGCCAGATGGCACATGTCAAGAGCACCAGTCAGAGATCGCAGAATTTCTGTCCGGAAAAGTCGCCCGGCCTGCTGCTGTCCTCATTGCTGTAGCACCCGACGGAGAAGCACTAGGGTTTGCCGAGCTTTCGATCCGCCCGTATGCGGAGGAGTGCTACTCCGGCAACGTTGCGTTCTTGGAGGGTTGGTACGTTGTGCCAAGTGCGCGGCGTCAGGGCGTAGGTGTAGCTCTGGTAAAAGCCGCCGAGCATTGGGCTCGTGGTCGCGGATGCACCGAATTCGCCTCCGACACTCAACTTACCAACAGCGCAAGCACCTCGGCGCACCTGGCGGCTGGATTCACGGAGGTTGCTCAAGTACGCTGCTTCCGGAAACCGTTGTGAGGGGCGCCGCGTTGGTGCCTAACAATTCGTTCAAGCCGAACTTGCTTCGTTACACCAAAGCCATGGCAGAATGAGCTTGCCATGGCTTTGGCTCCACTACGCAAGTCGGCTTAACTCAGGCGTTATGCCGCACTCACCCCCATGGAGTTTTGATGTTCAAACTTTTGAGTAAGTTATTGGTCTATTTGACCGCGTCTATCATGGCTATTGCGAGTCCGCTCGCTTTTTCCGTAGATTCTAGCGGTGAGTATCCGACAGTCAGCGAAATTCCGGTCGGGGAGGTCCGGCTTTACCAGATTGCCGATGGTGTTTGGTCGCATATCGCAACGCAGTCGTTTGATGGCGCAGTCTACCCGTCCAATGGTCTCATTGTCCGTGATGGTGATGAGTTGCTTTTGATTGATACAGCGTGGGGTGCGAAAAACACAGCGGCACTTCTCGCGGAGATTGAGAAGCAAATTGGACTTCCTGTAACGCGTGCAGTCTCCACGCACTTTCATGACGACCGCGTCGGCGGCGTTGATGTCCTTCGGGCGGCTGGGGTGGCAACGTACGCATCACCGTCGACACGCCGGCTAGCCGAGGTAGAGGGGAACGAGATTCCCACGCACTCTCTAGAAGGACTCTCATCGAGCGGGGACGCAGTGCGCTTCGGTCCAGTAGAACTCTTCTATCCTGGTGCTGCGCATTCGACCGACAACTTAGTTGTGTACGTCCCGTCTGCGAGTGTGCTCTATGGTGGTTGTGCGATTTATGAGTTGTCACGCACGTCTGCGGGGAACGTGGCCGATGCCGATCTGGCTGAATGGCCCACCTCCATTGAGCGGATTCAACAACACTACCCGGAAGCACAGTTCGTCATTCCGGGGCACGGCCTGCCGGGCGGTCTAGACTTGCTCAAGCACACAACGAATGTTGTAAAAGCGCACACAAATCGCTCAGTCGTTGAGTAGCAGGCAGATGCGGCATAACATGAAGTTGCAGCCGACCATCACTCCGCTGCGCTCCGTTCTGGCGGCTGAACTTCGGCGTTGGGCGTGACGATTGCAGCGTGTTGTCGGGCTACGCAGCAACCCTAGAAATTCAAAAGAAGGGTCATAAATGGACCAAGGCAGAAGTGAAGTCAGTAATCCAGTTGCTGGCCAGTTTGCGTTCCCTTCAAACGCCGCGTTCGGAATGGGAGATCGCGTGCGCAAGAAATCTGGCGCCGCTTGGCAAGGCCAGATTGTCGGGTGGTACTGCACAAAATTGACCCCTGAAGGGTACGCTGTCGAGTCTGAGGCTCACCCTGGCTCGGTACAGATTTATCCTGTTGCGGCACTGGAACGCATCAACTGAGTTCAAGATTGAAGTGCTCCACTCAACGGCCATACCGTGCATCACCGCCCACGGCCCAACTTGTCGCTCCAGCGGACGGCTTCGCCGCCCACTGAGCTAATTCGTTAGGCATCAGGAGCAGACGAGTGTCAGTCGAAATCATCCATCTCACTGGAAACGATGTTGCGTTGTTGCAGTCAATAAATGCCATGTTCGGCGAGGCATTCAACGACCAAGATAGTTATGCCCGCAACAAGCCGCCATCAAGCTATCTTCAAAAACTGCTTAGCACTTCTAGTTTTATTGCGTTGGCTGCGGTTGACGAGCAAAAAGTCATTGGCGCTATCGCCGCGTATGAGTTGCAAAAATTCGAGCAGCAAAGAAGCGAGATTTATATCTACGATCTCGCTGTAGCGGCAACCCGCCGCAGAGAAGGCATAGCTACAGCTCTAATTAAAAAACTCAAGGCTATAGGCGCAGCGCGTGGAGCTTATGTGATTTACGTCCAAGCTGATAAAGGCGTAGAAGACCAACCAGCCATAGAGCTCTATAAAAAACTAGGAACCATCGAAGACGTATTTCATTTCGACATTGCGGTTGAGCAGAGTAAAAATCATGCCTAACAAGGCACTCCAGCCGACGGCTTTGCCTTCGCTGCGCTACGGCAAATCCGCGGCTGAGTTTGGGCGTTGAACGACAGCTTTCCCAAAAGCTCTACGGCTGCTCTGGGTCGACACCGGTAATCGGATCGTTGCCGCACTGAACAGCGCCCCGTTCCAGGTCGCCTCCATTTATGCGGCTGAACCGAGGGAGAGCAGCTTTACGCCGTCTGGCCGCAGTTCGCCCTTGGGCGACACGTGCCGGTAGAGCGTCTGCCGGGTAATCCCGAGTTCTTCGCAGAGATCGCCCACCTTGGTTTCCGGTTGCCCCATGCTGGCCATCGCCAGGCGTAGCTTGGCGGCGGTCATCTTGAAGGGGCGCCCCCCTTTCCTGCCGCGAGCGCGCGCCGAGATAAGTCCAGCGACTGTTCGCTCGGAAATCAACTCACGCTCGAACTCGGCCAGCGCGGCAAAAATACCGAACACAAGCTTGCCGGCGGCAGTCGTCGTGTCGACCGCCGCACCGTGACCGGTCAGGACCTTCAGGCCCACGCTACGCGCAGTTAGGTCGTGCACGGTGTTGATCAGGTGGCGCAGATCACGGCCAAGCCGATCGAGCTTCCACACGATCAGCGTGTCCCCTTCACGAAGCGCCTTCAGGCAAGCAGCCAACCCTGGGCGATCATCGCGCCTGCCCGAGGCCAGATCCTCGTAAAGGTGCGCAAGGCTCACACCAGCGGCGATGAGCGCATCGCGTTGCAAATTGGTGGACTGGGATCCGTCCGCCTTCGATACCCGCATGTAGCCGATCAGCACCTTTTCACCCGTCACGTATACGTTCGATTATGTGACAGTGTGAGCCGGAAAGCTCTATCCGTCAAAATTTGTCACTTAACCCGTCATTTTGTTTAAGACATGCAAAGGGTGCATCAGGCAGGTAATGTGACAGAAATTCCGGCGGGATGCCTTCCTTCACGAAGGTGGCGCGCAACCGTTCCAAGGAAGCGGGATCGCGCCGACCATAGGAAGCCAACGCGAACAGCGAGCGTGCCGTCTCGGGGTTGTGTCGCGCTTCAATGATGGCCTCGTCGATGGCCTGGACTGCACGCTGCCAGTGATTGATGGGCTCGGGCTTCGGCGCTTTCGTCGGCAGGCCACTGGTGAACCCGGTTTGGGGCTCGGACCAGAATAGCTTTGCCTGCTCGCCTGGCGGGCTGATGTCCCTCACCTCAATCAAGCTGATTGCCGTTGCCGCCGCCTCCAGCATCTGTAACCGTACTATCGGATTCAGGGTTTCATACGGTCGCCACAGACTTTGCCCAGCACGCAGCGGATGCCCGCAGCCTTCCCAGACTTGGCGGGGATACCCCGCGCAGGTTCCGCACGCGGAAAGCGGGGTGTTCAGCTCATCGAGCAGCGTGCGAAGAAGTCGAAACCACAATCCGGCGTGGATGCGTCGGCGCGGCAGCTCCACGTGACCGGTTGTCAGTGCCTGCCAGGTACGCTGGTCCATCGCCGCAATCGCGTCGCTGGCGGTGCGCGGTTCGGCGTCGGCGTTCTCCCAGCCGAGAAACCGCCCTGGCACGCCCCAATAGGATTCCAGCCAGCAGCCATGCAGCGGGCAGCTCAGCATCAGGGGCAGCTTCCACGCGAGCAGTACGGCTTGGTTCTCCGGATCGCTCAGGCAGAGCGGACAGGCGCGGTTTATCGGCTGGCTGGGCAGCCAGGCACGCCAGCTCGTGATGGATCGCGTCTTACGGCGGAGTCTTGGCAGCAACACCGAGAGCTGAAACGCATAGGTTTCCAAGGCGTCTGGAATCTGGTCATCAAGGCTGTCCAGTAGCCAAGGCACCCATCCGGCGAAACTCATACAGCGCAGCCGGTCCAGCTCGATGCCGCTCCGCTGGGAAAGCAACGCCAGCAGCGAGAGTGGTGGCGCGGTGTCCAGGTCATCGACCTGGCCGTGACCAAGATCGTGCTCCAGCAGGTCGGGCTCCTCCATGTGATAGCAAAGGGCCACGCGGTTGAGCCATGAGGACAGCGCCTCGCCTTCTTTCGGGGCGGGATGCAGCGGCCAGCGCGGCGCAGGCTTCACATCAGTTCCCGCTCGAATTGCCGCCGCCGCTCGCTGGGTCCGGTGTAAACGGCCATGCTGAGTGTGCGATGGTTGATCGCTTCCTCGCCGCTCTCCACGGCGACGATGGCCGCCGCCATCAGCAAGTGCGCCAGTTCCCCTATGGTGCCCTCGCTGCGTGTGAGCAGGTAGCGAGCCATGTCCAGCGTGGCAATTGGGGAAGGCCGGCGCAGCGGGAGCGAAGCGGCGAAGCTGGCCAGCAGTGAGCAGCAATCGTCGTTGGCCTCCCATACCGGCAGCATCATCGGCTCGAAGCGATTTTCCAACTGGTCATCGGAGCGGATGGCTAGGTAGGCGTCGCGCGTGCCTACCCCAACCAACGGGATGCGCAGTTCGTTGCCGAGGAAGCGCAGCAGGTTGAGGAATTCCCGGCGGTTGACGCTGTTGCCGGCCAGCACGTTGTGCAGCTCGTCGATCACCAGCATGCGCACGCCGACCTTGCGCAGCAGTGCCAGAGCCAGTTGCTCCATTTCCGGCAACCGTGGGCGTGGGCGCAGCGGCGCGCCCATCGCGGCGAGCAGCGCGACGTAGAAGCGGATCACGGACGGCTCGGACGGCATCTGCACGACCAACACCGGGATGTGCTCCTGGTCGGCGTCGGAGCTGGCCGGGTGGGTGCGGCGGAACTTCTCGACGATCATCGACTTGCCATTGTTGGTCGGGCCAACCAGCAGCAGGTTGGGCATGCGTTGCTTGTTTGGCCACGCATAAAGGGCTTCCAGCCGGTTCAGCGCCTCGACTGCGCGCGGATAGCCGATCCAGCGGTCGGCGCGAAGGCGCTGGATGCGTTCGTCCGACGGGAGACGGGCCAAGCCCTGGGCCGCCGGCAGCAGGTGGGACAGGTCGATGATGGGATATTCGTCCACGGCTACCACTCCTCAATCTGGTCGAACGGTTTGGCGGGTGGCAAGTTGTCTGCCTGCGGGTCGGCAATATCCGTATCCGGCGGAACGGGCTTGTCCGGCCGAGCTGATGTCTTGAGGTGCTGGCGGCGATCCGCGTCACGCCGCGCCTTGCGTGTGGCCTTCTGCGCGCTGGTCACAATCTCACGCATCTGGCCGATCATGCGGAACAGCGCCGACTCGTCCACCTGCTCGCGCCCTTGCTGCCGCAATTTCGCCAGCGCCTGCCGTTGTTCCCAGAGGGTGACAGCCGGATGCGACAAGGTACGGTAGGGAATTTCCAGGTAGTGCTGGCCCTCCGGTTCCAGCACCCAGACGCGGCTGATGTCGCGTGGGTCGCGCCGGATCAGGAACGCGGGCAAGCGGTCGCGCCGAGCTATCCACGGCTTGAGCGCATCGGCGTAGTAGTGGATGTGGTCGATGACGAAGCCGGTGCGGGTCAACGTGCGCCGGATGATGGGCAGAAAATCGACCAGAAAAGCCGTGGTGCGAGTGATGACGGTTGGCACGCCGGTCCGCGCGATCGCTCCGGCCCAGCGCGCGGCCGGCGGTTGGAGCAGGCCGTTGTGCACGGAGCCGTGATAGGTGCCGACCGCCAATGTAAGCCAGCGCTCCAGCTCGCGCAGTGTCAGGGCAGCCATCTTCTCGGAGGCGTATTCCCCGCGCTGGTTAGGGTTGGAGAAGGTCGTCCCCGGTAATTCGTCGTGGATCATCTGCATCGCCGTGCCGATGATCCGTTCCACGATACCGCCGTAGTGCGGCTGCCCGAGCGGGCGATAGTCCAGGCGGATACCATGCTGTTCGCAGCCACGACGCAGCGCCTCACTCTTGAACTCGGCTGCGTTGTCCAGGTAAAGCAGCCTGGGCTTGCCACTCATCGGCCAGTCCATCTCTACGTCCAACCCTTCAAGCCAAGGGCGCTTGTCGCAGCCAGCATGTGCGAGGCACAGGCCGACCGAGACGGCGGATGGCGCTTCCAACGTAACCACCATGCCAACCACGCAGCGGGTGAATACGTCGATAGCGAGGGTAAGATACGGACGGCCAATTGGTTGCCGGTCGCGCTCGTCCACCACGATCAGGTCGATGACCGTATGGTCGATTTGCACCTGCTCCAGTGGTGTGGAGATTGGCGGCGGAACGCCACCGACACCTTGCAGGGTGCGGGACGCATCCTGGCCTTCCCGAAGGCGAGTGGTCTTGAGCGGATCGAGGCCGGCAATCCGCAACGCCACTGTGTTGCGCGCCGGCACCCGTAGCTTTTGCAGCTTGCACGCCAGCGCAACTTCACGATGGAAGGCCGCCAGGCTGCGCTTCTGTTTGGTCAGGAAGCGCTTTTGCAGTAGCTCGCGGATGATTCGTTCGACCGATTCCGGCAAGCGTCCCTTACCCTTGCCGCCGCTCGATTGCCCAAGAGCCAAGTCAGTGACCAGCCCCGAACCTTGCCGGGCGCGGCGGATCAGGACGTAGACCTGCCGCCGGGACAGACCGAGTTCCTGGGCTGCCGCGTCAGCCGCTTCATGCCCGACCGTCTCCGACTGCGCCAACGGCCCAATGATCTCCGCGCGACGACGCGCACGCTCCCATGCCTGTTCTGGCAGAGTGGCTACGCCGTGCTCGGTAATCGGTGCGGTATCGGTCGCCATGCTCACGTCGCTTTGGTGCACACGAGTATTGAGCATAGACGAGTTTCGTGCAGAGGAGTCCTGATATCTGGCTTTCAGGAGCCGTATACACAACAGGCTTCAAACCGCGCTGACTGGTGCAGTTGTCTTCTGAAAATGACAGCCGTGATGCTACTTACTCGTTGTAAGTCATCGTGCCACCGGCTCCCTGTTTTACTCATAATGCAATCTGAAATGGGGGGCCTGGGGGGGGAATAGGCAAAAGTGCCGGCAAATGCCAGCACTTTGCGAATCCTGCCCTAGCCTTAAACCCCCCATTTCTTTTCGTGCGTACGAAATCGCCGTACCCCCGGAGGGCCGAGCCCCTGCGGGGCTCGCCGGCCCGCTGGCTTCGCCAGGCGGGCTTTGGCCTGCCTGACTGCTCCCGCGCCGCCGTGGCGGCTTGGTCCGGGCTCTTGCAAGTTTTGGATTGTACAATCCAAAAACGGGGTTATAATTTGGATTGTATAATCCAAAAATAAAGGCCACCAATGAAACCCACTCTATTGTAAACAAGACATTTTTATCTTTTATATTCAATGGCTTATTTTCCTGCTAATTGGTAATACCATGAAAAATACCATGCTCAGAAAAGGCTTAACAATATTTTGAAAAATTGCCTACTGAGCGCTGCCGCACAGCTCCATAGGCCGCTTTCCTGGCTTTGCTTCCAGATGTATGCTCTTCTGCTCCTGCAGCTAATGGATCACCGCAAACAGGTTACTCGCCTGGGGATTCCCTTTCGACCCGAGCATCCGTATGAGACTCATGCTCGATTATTATTATTATAGAAGCCCCCATGAATAAATCGCTCATCATTTTCGGCATCGTCAACATAACCTCGGACAGTTTCTCCGATGGAGGCCGGTATCTGGCGCCAGACGCAGCCATTGCGCAGGCGCGTAAGCTGATGGCCGAGGGGGCAGATGTGATCGACCTCGGTCCGGCATCCAGCAATCCCGACGCCGCGCCTGTTTCGTCCGACACAGAAATCGCGCGTATCGCGCCGGTGCTGGACGCGCTCAAGGCAGATGGCATTCCCGTCTCGCTCGACAGTTATCAACCCGCGACGCAAGCCTATGCCTTGTCGCGTGGTGTGGCCTATCTCAATGATATTCGCGGTTTTCCAGACGCTGCGTTCTATCCGCAATTGGCGAAATCATCTGCCAAACTCGTCGTTATGCATTCGGTGCAAGACGGGCAGGCAGATCGGCGCGAGGCACCCGCTGGCGACATCATGGATCACATTGCGGCGTTCTTTGACGCGCGCATCGCGGCGCTGACGGGTGCCGGTATCAAACGCAACCGCCTTGTCCTTGATCCCGGCATGGGGTTTTTTCTGGGGGCTGCTCCCGAAACCTCGCTCTCGGTGCTGGCGCGGTTCGATGAATTGCGGCTGCGCTTCGATTTGCCGGTGCTTCTGTCTGTTTCGCGCAAATCCTTTCTGCGCGCGCTCACAGGCCGTGGTCCGGGGGATGTCGGGGCCGCGACACTCGCTGCAGAGCTTGCCGCCGCCGCAGGTGGAGCTGACTTCATCCGCACACACGAGCCGCGCCCCTTGCGCGACGGGCTGGCGGTATTGGCGGCGCTGAAAGAAACCGCAAGAATTCGTTAACTGCACATTCGGGATATTTCTCTATATTCGCGGTTCAGCAGGCATGTCCCCTTTGAGGGCGACCCGACGACAGGATAATCGACCTTATGGTGCGCAAATATTTCGGGGTAAGCGGAAAAGACGGTTGATGGCCACATTCCACCCACCAACCTGATACCACGCTCAGATGGTTGATAGATCGACCCCGTAGTTGAGTTCTTCTGCGAAGTCCGGCAGTCCATAACCAATAGTTTTCTTATAGAACGGAGAGACCTTCGCAGTCGGGGCCTTCTTCTTGTGCTTCGTGGTGTAGAGCATTCGTGCCCGCATCACCTCGAAGGAGTAACCGCGCCCTTCACGGTTCTTGTCCTTGGCCAGTCGGTTGATGGACTCCGTGTAGGCATTGGTGACGGGCATGTCCGTCTCGAAGTAGGTCATGATTTCTTCGCGCCAGTTTCCCGTGGCCCTGACCAGATCGCTCCAAACTTGCTTCTGGCCCTTTGGGATAGTGGCTATCCACTCGTCCAGGGCGGCTTCTGCTTGGGGCCGTGTGCTGGCGTTCCAGATGCCATAGAACCGCTCCTTGTGCTCGTAGGCGGCCAGCAGTTGCGGAAATGCGCCTGTCCAAGTCTCCATTATCAGTCGTTCCTGATCTGAGACTTCGTGAGCTCGCTTCAGCAGGATTTTCCGGTCTCCCTTGAGGGTTCGGTTTTGGGAGGGTTTCAGCTCCTTTCTGAGCCCCTTGCGCACCTTCTCCAGGGCATCGTTGGCCATGCGTACCACATGGAATTTATCGACCACGATACGGGCCTGTGGCAACACTGCCTTGACCGCTGCCCGGTAGGGATTCCACATGTCCATGCTGACGATCTCGACCTGCTGCCGATCTTTCAGTTTCATCAGGTAGTTGGTCACCACGTCCTGACGCCGGCTGGCCAACAGGTCAAGCAGGGTCTTCTCTTCAATGTTAGTCAGGATGCAGCGGTAGCGGCGGTTCAGGTACAGCTCATCGATGCCCAGAATGCGAGGCGTCTCGAACGGGTTCCAGCGGCCCAGGAACTCGGCGCGGACGTTGAAGATGTCGCGCACCGTCTTCTCGTCCAGGCCAGTCTGGGCCGCCACGAAGGTGTAGGGGTGGTTGAAAGACTCCTTCTCCACATACTCATGCAGCCGCAGCGTCATGCGGAAGCCGTCCACCATCTCCGGTAGCTGGGGCCTGAACGTCGAGTTGCAGGCCCGGCAAGTGTACCGGCGACGGATCACCCAGAGGGTAACCCGCTTGCCGTGGATGGGAAGATCCCGATAAGCCACATCACGCTTGCCGAACCGCACGAACTCACCCTGCACCCCGCATTCCTCACAGGCCATGGGATCGGGCGCGTCCACCTGGAAGTGCATTTCGTCATCGGTAGATGTGTAACCCAGCACCTGGTACTCCGGAAGATGCAGGATATTGTTGGGCATTCTGGACATGAGAGGCTTGTGTTATGAACGCATCGTGGCACAGGACGAACTTTTCATAGATTCGCTAAGACATGATCGTGCAGGGATTTAACCGTGTGTTGGAGTTCTTGCTGGCGATTTCGCCAATCACTTTCACATCCGCTCAAGTAGGCCTCCCGCGCATCGACTAAAACATCCGCTTGTTCGATCGGTAGCCTAGTAGCTGCCCAATCGGCAGCAACATCCTTAGAGACGAATTCACCGGTAAGTACTGTTCGCCACATACGCGCTAAAGTCAGCAGGACGTTACGTTCATCGCCCTGTAGCGTCCCGGTTAAAGTTGGCAGAACATCCCCGATTGCACGGCGTATATCTGATTCCGAAATGAATGGTAGTAGCTCGTTTGCGTCCGGGCCGACTAGAGGTTTCGCTTCCTGCCGTGATTGGGCCAGCACCAGGGTAAGCTCTGGATCACAGACAGGTTCGGAACTTTCTCCCGCCTCGTACTCGTGACGTAACCACTCACCGTAAATGAATTCGCACCGTGCAGGATAGGGTGGTTCAGCAATATCTGGACGCAAAAAGACAATCACTTCAAGAGGACGGCGTCCATCCGGATCAAAAGGATATCGCCCAGATACCTCCATTAACTCGGAAGCAAGACATCTTCGAACCTCGGGCGTCATCGGCTGGTCAATGACCACAAGCAAATCTACGTCGCTGCGGGGGCGAAGCTCACCAGCCACAGCCGACCCATGGAGATAGACAGCCACCAGTGATTTTGCTAGCCGCTTCTGGACAATTGACAACGCTTTATTTGCTTCGGCAGGAACGATCACTAGACAGCCCTACTCCAATATCAAGAGAATGATGCTTTTGAGGATGTTACCTCCTCTCGCGGCTCCGTCAACCATATTATCCGTTGTTCACATGGATAATAAGGGCCTGTGACAAGAGGCACATCAACCATCTTTTCCGGATACCCGAAATTTTGCCGGCCATCACTGGAAGACCTGGCCATCGACAGACCGGCCGATCCGGCCTATAGTAGTTACAGGTATTACCTCTAACTACGGAGGCCATCATGGCAGCACCAACATCCATCAAGCTCGATGACGATCTGAAAGGGCGGGTCCAGCATCTGGCCGATACTCGCAGGCGCTCGGCGCACTGGCTCATGCGTGAAGCGATCGAACAGTACGTGGAGCGCGAGGAAAGGCGAGAGAGCTTCAGAAGGGACACGCTCAAGGCTTGGGAGGACTACCAGGCTACCGGCTTGCACGCGACCGCTGACGAAATGGAGAAGTGGCTGGCCAGCTGGGGAACGGATAACGAGGTGCCGGCCCCGACATGTCACAAGTGATCTTCGCCCCGGCAGCGATCCGGGACCTGGAGCGGCTACGCGAGTTTCTGCGGCCCAAGAACCCCGCAGCGGCTGAGCGGGCCGCTAAAGCCATCATCCAAGGCGTCCAGGCGCTCGGAGAGCTGCCACGCATTGGCCGCCCCATTGAGGATATGCCCGAGGAGTTCCGGGACTGGTTGATAGACTTTGGTGATAGCGGCTATGTCGCACGATACCGCATTGATGGTGACACCGTTGTGGTATTGGCCATCCGTCACCAGAAAGAAGTTGGCTTCTAATTTTTCGTGCGCACGAAAAAACGCCCCACCTGATTCAATCAATATCACGCCTTCAATGACCCTCATCAGGGTCATTTTTTTTGGATTGTACAATCCAAAAAAAATAAAAATTTCGTGCGCACGAAATAAAAACAGAGCCTTATCTATTTACATCAACAGATAACGTAAACACTTGATTCCAATAATATAATACAGCAGCTGTACTATTGCGTTAGTAGTGATAAAGCCTATAATTTTCTTCTAAAAGCTAGGTAATTTTTGGGGCTTAAACACGAATGAACAGCGACCCTAAGACGGCCGCTCAGCGACAGCGAGAATACGCCAATAGACAAAAGCAGATGGGACGCCGGCAACGCTCTTTCTGGCTTACCGATGAGGAACACCAGGCGCTGAGCAAACGGCTAAAGAAAATTCGAGCGGCGCGGAACGGGGGTGATGACCCCGGCCGCGCCTAACCATAACTGCCTGAATAGGAGGCAACCATGGCTAACAACCAGTGTATCACACACACCTTCACTGACAGCGGCCTGTCTCGGTTATACCGGTCACACGCGGTCGAACGTCTCGCCATTGAGAGCGAGATTCAAACGCTGATGATCACCGCCGGTTATGCCCGCGAATTTCTGGCCGAAGGGCCGGAAGCCCTGCCCGAGGATTTCTTTAGCTGCATCGAGGAGATGAAGGAAGTCCTGGAGTCCATCGACCTGAAAAGCCTGGATTTTGAAAAACGGTCGCTCACGCTCAAGCGGAGAAAACGCCGCCTGGAGGCCAAGGCGACCCGCCAAAACAGCCAAAAGGAGGCCCAATAATGAGCATCAAGATTTCGTGCGCACGAAAAATGGCCGGCGTCGCCCTCGCCGCCGCTATCGGTATGTCCCAGCCCGCCATGGCGGGTGGGATTCCCGTTATCGACGTATCGAGCCTGACCCAGCAGATTCTCCAGGTTCAGCACATGCTAAACCAGATCGAGCAACTGAAAAGCCAGCTCGAAACGGCGAACAAGGAGCTGGACAGCATCAGCGGGGTTCGTGGCCTGGCCGGCGTCATTGACTCGACTTACGACACAGCCGTGGATGTGGACCCGCAAGGCGTCCTAGACCGCTACGGCATCCGCAGCGGGAGCGACTACGGCATGAGCGAAGACGTGGCCGACCTGTACGACAGCAGCAACCAGAACGCGGCGACCTGGCTGGCTCAGTCGGAGAAGTCCCTGGAGCAGGCTCAGGAGCGCTTCCACGACCTGACCGGCCTGGTGGCTCAGGTCAACAACAGCCCGGACCAGAAGGACATCTTGGACCTCCAAGCCCGGATCGGCGCCGAGGAAGTCATGCTGGAGAATGAGATGGCCAAGCTGACCATGCTCCAGTCCCAGGCCGAAGCCAACCGGGCGGTACACGCCCAGCGTGTCCAGCAAATGCGTGTCGAATCATCCGGCGAACCATTCGAGCTTAATTGGTAAGGAGACCGCTATGAGCATGAATATTTCTTACGTAAGAAATTTTGCAGTCGTGGCCATGGTCAGCTTCGCGCTGACCGGGTGCTTTGACGACACCCCGGAAACCGGCCCTGTGCAGACTGTGGACTGGTACAAAGCTCACGACAATGAACGCCAGGAGACTTTAGAGAAGTGTTCTAATAACCCTGGCGAACTCCAGGAGACACCCAATTGTGTGAATGCCCTCCAGGCAGAAAGAGCGCTGTCTAGCGGAGAGCCCTTTGAACTCGATCTATCGAGTCTCAAGGACAAGGAGGACTCATGAACCTGTTCGAAGGAATGTTCGCAGTCGTTGACCAGGCGTTGGATCAGTACGTGATCAATACCGCCACCGACCTAATAGCGTACATCTCTCCAATATTTACTAGCATGCTGATAGTCTGGATCGCCATTTGGGGCTATCTGATGATGTTCGGCAAAGTGACCGAGCCGCTGCAGGAAGGCGTTTTCCGTATTCTTCGCATCGGCTTCATCATGACGCTAGGGCTGACTGTTGGCACCTATATGGATGTCGTCGTTGACGTTCTAGCGCATGGCCCGGAATCTATCGCAGCGGTCGTTACTGGCTCAAACGGCGGTGCTGCCACCATCCTGGATAATCTCTTTTCCAGGGTTCTCGATGTGGCAGACCAGGCCTGGGACAAAGCCGGCGTGATGAGCGGAGACTTCGGAATGTACCTGGTTGCCGCCCTGATTATGGTCTTCGGTGGGGGTGTCACTATCGTGGTTGCTTTCCTCCTGCTGGCCAGCAAGGTTGCTACCACGGTGCTTCTCGCTATTGGCCCCCTCTTCATCATTGGCCTGCTGTTTAATACCACTCAGCGTTTCTTTGAAAGTTGGCTGGGCATGGTGATGAACTTCGGCATGCTATTGATCTTAGGGTCTGCCATCGGCCGAATGGTCATCGACGTAAGCGAGGCCTTCATGAACATTGTGGAGTCATCCACCAGCAGTATGGCCAACATGACAACATGCGCCTATCTCATCGCGTTTTTTGCCCTTGGCATTCTGGTTCTCAAGCAAGTTCCCGCTATTGCCTCGGCTCTGGGTGGCGGCGTAGCTCTAGCAACACAAGGCGCTCTTGGGTCAGCAATGAACGCCATGCGTCCATCTACGATCCGCCGCCAGTATCGCGGCATTCAACGTGATGCCCGCCTGGCAGGTAATGCCGCTTCATCGCCCTACCGTGGTGCCAAGTCCGCTTATCGGGCTTACCAGAAGCGTTTCGGTGCCGGCAATACAATCACAGGAGGATAGCGCCATGGAAAACAAATGGATCGATACCTGGCGCGCCCGTTGGGCGCGCATGAAGCGAGGCTGGGAGCTGGCAATATCTGGCTTACTTTTAACAGTGGGCGTGTTGCTATCGGTCGCTTTGCTTCCCGAGCTACCCAGCATGATATGGGGCACTCTGACCGGGGACGGTGAGGCAGCACGCACCCTGTTCATCTGCGCGGCAGGCGTGGCCGTGTGTGTACTCCAATGGCGGTGGCGCACAGCCTTTTATCCTCAGCTCAGGCGCGACGCGGCGATCGCGCGTGACAAGTCCCCTTCGTGATCCCTCCGGCCGTGCTTCCAGCACGGCCGCTCACTTCTTCCTGGAAGCCTCTCCTTTCAACTCGGCCAGTTGCTCCTTGAGGGCGTTCAGCTCTCCGGTAAGGGTTGCGTTCCGCTCCCGGCACTCGGCCAGCTCCTGGCGGGCCTGCTCGCGGTCCTGCTG
This sequence comes from Pseudomonas sp. I2, assembly GCF_040984075.1. Lineage (NCBI taxonomy): Bacteria > Pseudomonadati > Pseudomonadota > Gammaproteobacteria > Pseudomonadales > Pseudomonadaceae > Pseudomonas > Pseudomonas sp. I2. The sequence continues at coordinate 914 of NZ_JBCGFQ010000073.1, read as the reverse complement.
AGCGGTTGCCACACGCTCGGCGGCTTGCTTCGCTTCTTGCTCGGCTCTCTGACGTTGCTCCTGGTGCTGCGCCTCCTGGGCTTCGGCTCTGGCCTTCACCTGGGCCAGCTCGCCGGTCAAGGTGTCGAGACGCTGGCGAAGATCGGCGGCTGTCGCGTCGGCCTTCTCCAGCTCCTGCCGGTGCTGCGCTTCCAGGGAGCGCTTTTCCTCCTGGTGCTGCTTCTCCACAGCCTTACGGTCGCGGTCGGCGTCCTTCCGCTGCTCTTTGGCCTCTGCGCGGGCTTCGGCCAGCTCGGCCTTCAGCTCGTCGATCCGGTCGCCTCGATCCTGGGCTTGTCGCTCAGCCGTCGCCAAGCGCGTCTCCAGCTCCTGGACTTGCTGGGTCATTGCATCGACCTGCTGTCGGCTGTCCTGGAGCGAGGCCTGGCATTCCTGGTGCGCCCGCTGCTCCTGATCAAGCTGGCCGGCGACGGCCTCCAGCTCCTGAGCCTGATCCTCGAAGGCCTGCGCCATTTCCGCGCGAAGCTGGTCAGCCTCGGCGCGCTCCTCGTCCCAGCCCTTTTGGGCAGCCGCCAGGGCCTCGTTGGCCAGGGCCTGTGCTTCCGTCCAAGCGGCAGCAAGGGCACCCTGAAAGACTTCCTGGACTGAATCCGGTACTGCCACGGCAACGGGGGCGGCCTGGCTGGTCTGCTGCTTGCGCCACTCACGCATAACGGCACTGGTCGTATTCATATCCGCTCGCGCGGCACGGCGGACCTCGTCTACGGTTGGCATCTTCTCGCGGCCGCTCTGTTCGTACAGCTCAGCGGCGACCTGCATGATCCGGTCGCGCGTCTCGGTGGGGATGCTGCTCTGTGTCATCTCCTTTCCTCCTGGTCGTCTCACTCAACATAAGATAAGAATAATAATAATCT
>NZ_JBCGFQ010000072.1:0-16738 GCF_040984075.1 Pseudomonas sp. I2 | reverse complement strand
ATCCATCCCCGGCAGGTTGCGGTCGTCGGTTTGCTCGGCGGGCGGGCTGTCCGGGTCGTTGCCCTGGATACGCGGGTCGGTATCCCGGGGCATGGGCCTCTCGACCGGGTTGAGGGTGCTGTCGGCGCCCGGGTTGGGCGCCGGGGTGTGCGGATTGTCCGGATGGGTCGGGCCCGTGCCGACGGCAAGGGCCAGGGGCGAGGCGAGCAGGGCGGCCAGTAGGTAGGTGGCTTTCATGGGCAGGCTCCTTTGCTTGGGGAAGGAGGCCTGTAGCGCACGCGACTGCATGCGCAAGGCCTCTTCCTGCGTTGGGCCATGTCCTCGTCAGCGAGGTGCCATCACTGCGACAGGCGGTCAGACCACCAGCGACAGCAGCATGATGAAGATGATGCCGACCACCGACAGCAGGGTTTCCATCATGCTCCAGGTCTTGAAGGTCTCGGCCACGGTCATGTTGAAGTACTGCTTGACCAGCCAGAAACCGGCGTCGTTGACGTGGGAGAGGATCAGCGAGCCGGCGCCGGTGGCCAGCACCAGCAGCTCGCGGTTGACGCCCGGGACCAGGTCGATCACCGGTGCCACGATGCCCGCGCCGGTGATGGTGGCCACCGTCGCCGAACCGGTGGCGATGCGGATCACCGCTGCGACCAGCCAGGCCAGCAGGATCGGCGAGATCTGCGCCTGTACCGCCATTTCGCCGATCACGTTGCCGACACCGGTGTCCACCAGCATCTGCTTGAAGCCGCCACCGGCACCGACGATCAGCACGATCGCAGCGGTGGGGGCCAGGCTCTGGTCGAGCATTTTCATGATCTGCTGGCGCGAGAAGCCACGGGCCGCGCCGAAGGTGTAGAAGGCCAGCAGCAGGGCGGCGAGCAGGGCGCTGATGGGGTGGCCGATCAGGTCCATCCACTGGCGCACGATGTGCTCGGTCGGCAGCACCACGTCGGCGAAGGTCTTGAGCAGCATCAGCACCACCGGCAGCAGCACGGTGATCAGGGTCACGCTGAAACTCGGCAGGTTCTGCTGGTCCGACTCGCGGGCGATCTGGTCCATCAGCTCCTGGGAAGGGTTGCCGGGGATGTAACGGGAAATGAAGTTACCGAACAGCGGGCCGGCGATCACCGCGGTGGGCAGGGCCACCAGCAGGCCGTAGAAGATGGTCTTGCCGATGTCGGCGTTGAAGATGCCGATCGCCAGCAAGGGCCCCGGGTGCGGTGGCACCAGGCCATGGACCACGGACAAGCCGGCCAGCAGCGGGATGCCGATCTTCACCAGCGACACCCCCGAGCGCCGGGCGACGATGAACACCAGCGGGATCAGCAGCACGAAGCCGATCTCGAAGAACAGCGGGATGCCCACCAGGAAGGCGGCGAACATCATCGCCCAGTGCACTTTTTCTTTGCCGAAGGCCCGGATCAGCGTGCGGGCGATCTGGTCGGCGCCGCCGGAGTCGGCCATCAGCTTGCCGAGCATGGTGCCCAGGGCGAGGACGATGCCGACGAAGCCGAGCACGCCGCCGAAGCCGTCTTGGAACGACTTCATGACCTTGGCCACCGGCATGCCGGAGGTCAGGCCGAGAAAGCCGGCTGCCAGGGTCAGGGCGACGAAGGGGTGGACCTTGAAATGGGTGATCAGCAGGACGAGCCCGACGATGGTCACCAGGGCATCGAGCAGCAGGTAGGTATCAGTAGCGAGTCCGAACATGGTTCATGTGCCTCGATCTTATCGTTGTTCTTGGTCAAACGCTCGGTGCCTGATGGCACCGAGATAGCGCTGTCTTTGGTGAGCCGGGAAAACCACCTGTTCAGGCGGTCCGCGCCAGGCTCCGGTCACCGCAGGGCTTTAGCCAGGCGTGGGTCGCTTCGGCCAGGGCCTCGATCGGCCGCGTGGCATCCAGCGCCAGGGTCAGCGGTTCGCCATGGGGAGGCTCGAGGGCGGCGAACTGGCTGTCGATCAGGCTGGCCGGCATGAAGTGGCCTGGGCGGGCGAGCACGCGTTTCTCGGCTTCGGCCGGGCTCAGTTCGAGGAAGACGAAGGCCAGGCCGGGCACCGCCTGGCGAAGGGTGTCGCGATAGCGACGCTTGAGTGCGGAGCAGGTGAGGATGGGGCGTTCGCCAGCGGCGAGGGTGGCCTGCAGTTCCTGGCCCAGGCGCACCAGCCAGCCGGCACGGTCATCGTCGTCCAGGGGAATACCGGCACTCATCTTGCGGATGTTTTCGGCAGGGTGAAAGGCATCGCCTTCGATCAGGCGACCGCCGCTTCTGCTGGCAATGGCGGCCCCGACGCAGCTCTTGCCGCAGCCAGCTACGCCCATTACCACAATCGCGGACAGGGGAGAGTTCATCAGTACCTCCTGCGGGGCGAGATAGCGCTGTCTCGTGATGGACGAGGCGTTGTCGCGAGCGCCACCCTCCCGGGTGTTATTGGTCTTGTCTTTTCGCAGTATGGACGCTTGGCACATAGCCGCTACTCAAGATTACGTTGCCTGCGTCCTGAGACAGCGCTACCTTAGTGGCCGTTCCTTTTTCTGGCAAGTAGTAAAATTACAACACCCATGTCTCGCACAGGCTCGCGCACTACCGGTCGCCCCACCCTGGCTGAAGTCGCCAGGCTTTCGGGGGTTTCCCCCATCACCGCCTCGCGCGCCCTGCGCGGCGTCAGCACGGTCGCGCCGGCGCTGGTGGAAAAGGTCATGGCCGCCGCTGCCAGCCTGGGCTATGTCGCCAACCCGGCGGCACGCGCCCTGGCCTCGGCGCGCAGCCAATCGGTGGTGGTGTTGATCCCGTCGCTGTCCAACCAGTTGTTCATCGACACCCTGGAGGCCATCCACGAGGTGATGCGCCCGCGTGGGCTGGAGGTGCTGATCGGCAACTATCACTACGATATCGCCGAGGAAGAGAATCTGATCCGCAACTACCTGGCCTACCAGCCCTGCGGCATGCTGCTCACCGGCTTCGAGCGTAGCGACGCTGCCCGGCAGATGCTGGCTGCCAGCGGTGTGCCGTGCGTGCACATGATGGAGCTGGGCGGGCAGGCCGGTGCGCTGTCGGTGGGGTTCTCCCAGCAGCAGGCCGGGCGCGCCGCGGCCCGCCACCTGATCGAACGTGGCCGGCGGCGCCTGGCGTTCATCGCCGCGCAGCTCGACCCACGGGTGATGCAGCGTGCCGAAGGGTTCCGCCAGGCCCTGGCCGAGGCCGGCCTGCAGGCGCCGGAGTTGGAGTTGCTGACGCCGCAGCCTTCGTCGATCGGCCTGGGTGGCGAGTTGTTCAGCCGCTTGCTCGAGCAGGCGCCGGAGGTGGATGGGATTTTCTTCTGCAACGACGACCTGGCCCAGGGGGCGGTGCTCCAGGCCTTGCGCCAGGGCATCGAAGTGCCGCGCCAGGTGGCGATGGTCGGCTTCAACGACCTGCCGGCCTCGGCGCACATGGTGCCGCGCCTGACCTCGATCCGTACCCCGCGCGCCGCGGTCGGCCGGGGCGCGGCCCAGGCGCTGCTGGCACTGCTCGACGGCAAGCGCGTGGCGGTCGAGGAGCAGGACCTGGGGTTCGAACTGATGGTGCGCGAGAGTTCCTGAAGCCGGCGGGAGCTGGGTTGGGGCCGCTGCGCGCCCCAGGATTTCATGACCTCGCTCAGCCGGCCCCGTCGATCGCCTCCAGCCCATCGCGCAACTGCCGCGCCAACCCCTCCAGGTTCGCCTCCAGCCGCTGGCACAGCCGCTCGGTCGGCTGCGCCTGGCCAATCGCCTGCTCGATGGCTTCGCAATCGCCTACCACGCCGCGTACCTTGAGCATCCTGGCACCACCCTTGATGCGGTGCACCAGGGCCCGCAGCGCCTGGACATCGGGTTGCGGGCCGAGACCGCGCAAGCCCTGCAGGTCTTCGGCGGTACTTTGCGCCAGTTGCGCGAGCAGGCGCCGGGTGAGTTGTTCATCGCCCTGGGTCAGGTGGCGTAGTTGGCCGAGGTCGAACCCACTGGCGGGCTCCTCCTCGGGGGCAGCCATGGCGCCGTTGGGAGCGATCCGGGACAGGCGTGCCCTGAGCACCTGCAGGCCGATCGGCTTGAACAGGCAGTCGTCCATGCCGCTGGCCAGGCAGCGCTCGCGCTCTTCGGCCTGGGCGTTGGCGGTAACGCCGAGAATGCGGCAGGGCGGCCCTCCATGTACCTGCTCCAGCGCGCGGATACGCCGGGTCAGTTGATGGCCGTCCATCACCGGCATGCTGCAGTCGGTGATCACCAGGTCGAAGCGACCGCCCTGCCAGCGCTCCAGCGCCGCCTCGCCGTGTTCGGCCAGGGTGACCTTGTGGCCGAGGCTGCGCAACTGCTTGTCCAGCAGCATGAGGTTGGCGGGGTAGTCGTCGACTACCAGGATCTGTAATGGCCCGGCGCTCGGCTGCGCGACCGGCCCGGCTATCGGTTCGGCTACCGGCGCAGTGGCGGGCACCAGGCCAAGGTGCACCTCGACCCGGGTGCCGACCCCCGACGCGCTGTGCAGCTGCAGCTCGCCGCCCATGAGCTGGCACAGGGTGCGGCTGATCACCAGGCCCAGGCCAGCGCCCTGGCGGGCACGGTGGTTGTCGAGCTGGGCGAAGGCCTCGAACAACCTGGCCTGGTCCTGGGGGCTGATGCCGATACCGCTGTCCTGCACGTGCAGCGCCACCTGCGTGACGTGCCCGGGCGTGCTGGGGGTCAGCGCCAGCCTGACTTCGACATGGCCCTGGTCGGTGAACTTGATGGCGTTGCTCACCAGGTTGGACAGCACCTGCCTGAAACGCACCGGGTCGACCATCACCCAGGCCGGCGCCTGGGGCAGTTCGGCGCGCAAGGCCAGGCCCTTGATCCGCGCATTGCCCTCGAACACCCGCAGGGTGGCGCGCACCAGCTCGACCAGCTCGGTGGCGACCGGCTGCAAGGTCATGTGGCCGGATTCGATGCGCGAGATGTCGAGGATGTCGCCGATCAGCTCGAGCAGGCCGAGCGCCGAATCATGGGCGGTCTTGAGGCCCTGCGGGTCGCTGCGGCCCTGGCGGCTGTCCTCCAGGGCCAGCTCCAGCAGGCCGATCACGGCGTTCATCGGGGTGCGGATCTCGTGGCTCATGATCGCCAGGAAGCTGCTCTTGGCCTGGCTGGCCTGTTCGGCATCGTCCTTGGCCTGGCGCAGTTGTTCGAGCAGGCCGCGGCTGAACGCCAACTGTGCCTGCAGGGCACGCTGGGCTTCGCCGCGCTGCTGGATCAACTTGCGCAGGTAGTTGTTCCAGAACACCACGCCGGCCAGCAGCGCGGCGGCCAGCACCAGCACCTGCAGCACCAGCGAGCGATAATCGCCCCACAGGCTGTCGCTGACCACCGTGCTGGTGCGCCAGCGATTGACCAACTGGTCCAGCTCCTCCGGGGGAATGCTCAGCAGGGCCTTGTCCAGGATCGATTGCAGCTGGGGCTGCCCCGGCGCCACGGCGAAGGCCGCGACCGCCGGGTCATCGCCCTGCAGCCCGGCGATGCGCAGCGTGTCCTTGAACACGTGGGCAATGTAGTAGGCCGCGGTGATATGGGGAATCAGGGCGACGTCGGCGTGGCCGCTGGCCACGGCTTCCATCAGCGTCAGGGCATTGTCCGTCTCGACCACCCGCGCCCGTGGCGCGTGCTGTTGCAGGGCGACGTGCTGGGAGGAGCCGCGCACCAGCGCCACGCGCTGCCCGTCGAGCAGCTCGCTCGCGCCGGCGTCACTGCGCGCCACTATCACCCCTGGGGTGACCAGGTAGGGGCGGGTGTAGCGCAGGCGTGCCGCTCGTCCGGGACCGTAGTCCAGCGCACCGATCATCTCGGCGTCGCCGCGCGCCACTTCGTCGACCATCTCCGGCACCGAGTCGCGCTCGAGCATCTGGAAGCGCAGCCCGGTGCGCAGGCTGATCTGCTTGAGCAGGTCGAGGGTGATGCCATTGGCCTGCTGTTGGCGATCGTTGAAGGTCAGCGGCGCCAGCGCGCTGTTGATCAGCACACGTACCGTGGGGTGGCGGGCGATCCAGTCGTGCTCCTCGTCGCTCAGGCTGGACAGGTGGCGCTCAAGCAGCAGGCTGGTGTTGCCGCTGGTCCAGCGACGTAGGATGGTCATTCGCTCGCTGTCGCTGATCCGTGCCAGCGCCTGGTCGACCAAGCGGCGCAGCCTGTGGTTGTCGTGGGCCAGGGCGAAGGCGAAGGCATCCGTGGGGCCATGCACGAAGTGATCGATGCGCACCTGCCCCTGGTAGCTCTTGCCGATCAGGAAGTCGGTACTGATGGCGTCGCCGAGGTAGGCATCGGCTTCGCCCAGCGAAACGGCGGACAGGCCGGCCAGGGTCGAGCGATACAGCTGCAGTTGCGCCTGTGGGTAGAGCTCGCGCACCGAGGTTTCGGGCAGGTAGTGGTCGACCATCGCCAGGCGCAGGCCGGCCAGGTCTTCATCCTTTTGCAGCAAGCGGCCCTGGCGGGTGACGATCACCGGCAGGTCATCGGCATAGGATTGGCTCAGGGCAAGCTGGGCATCGGCCGCCTCGAAGCCGTTGGAGCTGCCGAGCAGGTCGATCTGCCCGGCATGCAGCGCCTCGATCGCCGCCTGGCGGCTGGCGAAGCGGCGGACTTCGATCGCCACGCCCAGTTGCTCGCCGATCAGCCCGGCATAGTCGGCGCTCAGGCCCTCGTAGTCGCGCTGGCTGACGTTGATCTCGAAGGGCGGGTAGTCGGGGCGGGAGCTGCCGAGCACCAGTACCTTGCGTTGCAGCAGCCATTGCCGGTCGTCCTGGGGCAGGTGCAGCGGCGGGGCGACGCTGGCCGAGCGGGCGAGCAGGTGGCGTGGCTCGGCATCGCCGAGCACCAGGCTCGGCACGCTCAGGAACATGGCCAGCAGCAGGCTCGGCAGCGTGCCTTTCATGGCGGTGGCATGGCTCAGGCGACGTTGTTGCGCTTGGCCAGGTCGACCATCTCGACCAGCGACTCGGTCTTGAGTTTCTCCATGATGCGGCCGCGGTAGGTGCTGATAGTCTTGGCGCTCAGGCTCATGCATTGGCCGATGTGCTTGTTGCTCTCGCCGCGTGCCAGTCGGCGCAGCACTTCCATCTCGCGGTTGGACAAGCTGTCCAGGCGTACGCTCTCGCTTTCCAGCGAACTGCTGTTGACCGACATCTGCGGAAAGGTCGAGTAACCCTTGACCAGGGCCTTGAGGGCGAAGACTGGCGCCTCCAGGTCCTCGTCCTTGCGCACGAAGGCGGCGATGCCGGCGTCCAGGCAGCGGCGCACGTAGAGGTCGGCGGGCTGGCCGGTCAGGGCCATGATCTTTGGCGCCGGCTCGAGCAGTTGCAAGCGCTTGATCACTTCCATGCCATCCAGCCCTGGCAGGCCGATATCGAGGATGACCACGTCGGGCTGCAATTGGCGAGCCATCTGTACCGCTTCGATGCCGCTGCCGGCTTCGCCAACGACCTGGAAGCGTTCGCGTTCGAGCAGCATGCGTACGGCCAGCCGAACGGTGGGGTGGTCATCGACCAACAGTACGGTTGTCATTGGGGAACTCCTGTCTGGGTGTGGTCCGTTTCCTGAAATCACCCAGGAATATGTCTGGGGGCCTGCGTGGCAGCGCGCAAGATACGTCGATTCAGGAGCGTTGGTAATGGCGAGTATAGGGGTGTTGAAAAAGCGAGGTTGGTTTGTTGAAAAACCCTACACGATTAAGGGGTTTCAGTAGGCGGGGGCTGGCAGCGTCTTCGGCTGATTCCTGCACAGGTATTCGCGTGCCGGAATCAGCCGACAGGTTATTGGTCCGCGGGGCGATAGAGGTGGGCGTGCCCGGCTCGGTACAGGGCTGACTCGGCGAACGGCGCATCGCCCAGCACATGGCCCACCAGGATCAGCGCCGTACGCCGGAAGCCCTTGGCCGCAGTGCGTTCGACGATGTCCTGCAAGGTACCCATGACCCAGTCCTGGTCGGGCCAGGTGGCACGATGGACCACGGCGATCGGGCAGTCGGCGCCGTAGTGCGGCAGCAGCTCGGCGATGATGCGTGCCAGGTGCTTGACGCCCAGGTGAATGGCCAGGGTACTGCGGTGCCGGGCAAGGTCGGCCAGTTGCTCGCCGGCTGGCATGGGCGAGCTGTCGCCGTAGCGGGTGAGGATCACCGTCTGTGCCACCGCCGGCAGGGTCAGCTCGCAGCCGAGCAGGGCGGCGCTGGCCGCCGTGGCGGTGACGCCGGGGACGATCTGGTAGTCGATGCCCAGCTCGCGCAGGTAGCGGATCTGCTCGCCGATGGCGCCATACAGGCTGGGGTCGCCGCTGTGCACCCGGGCCACGTCCTGGCCTTTGTCATGGGCACTGCGAATGGCGGCGATGATCTGCTCCAGGTGCAGTTCGGCGCTGTTGATCACTGTTTCGGCACGGTGCCCTTCGAGCACCGCCGGCGGCACCAGGGAGCCGGCATAGATGATCACCGGGCACTGGCGGATCAGGCGCTGGCCCTTGACCGTGATCAGTTCCGGATCGCCGGGGCCGGCGCCGATGAAGTAGACCGTCATGGGGAATCCTTGCGGGTGAGCGGGGGAGGCGATTATCCGCCACTGGCCAGGGCGAGGGTAGCCGGGCCGAGGACCTGGCGCGTTACCCGTAGGGCGGCCGGGCCCTGGGCCTGGCTGGCGAGGGCCAGGGCTGCGCTTTCGGCCACCCCCCAGCAGCCGCTGTGCTGGAAGGTGGTTGCCGAGCGGTGGCTGAGCAGGGGTTCGAAAGCGTGCAGTTGCGCGGGGCTGAACAGCACGAGGGGCAATGCCAGGCGCCTGGCCAGTTCCTGCAAGCCGGGTTCGTTGGCTTTGAGGTCGATGCTGGCGATGCCGCGCAGCAGCGCCGGGGCCAGCCCGTGCGCCGCGAGGGCCCCGCGCAGCAGGGCCTGCAGGGTGTCGGCCGGGCAGCCCTGGCGGCAGCCGAAGCCGGCGTACAACGCCGGCGCAGGAGGGGCGAGGCGCATCAGGCTTGGCTGGTGCGACGGTACAGCCAGGCGCTGAGCAGGCCCAGGGCGAGCCAGAAGGCGGCGTTGGTCACCCAGGAGGCGATCTTGAACTGGGTTTCCAAGGCTTCGGGCGCCAGGCTCTCGTGCATCGCCGGTTGCGGCGCGCCGATCAGGTGCGGCACGACCAGTAGGGCGAGGCCCAGTACCTTGAACAGCCAGTGATGGGCGAACACCAGCAGGGCCAGGCCTGCCGCGGTGGCGGCGGCGGTGCCGATCCACCAGCCCTGGCGCTGACCCAGGTCGGCAGCGGCGGTACCCGGCAGCTCTGGCGGCAGCCCCAGGGTCGGCGCCAGGCAGAACACCGCGAACCCGGCCAGGCCCCACAGTGCGCCGGTGGCCACGCGGCCCGGTTCGCGCAAGCTGTACAGGGCCGCGAGGATCAGGGCGAAACCGACCGCGACCACCAGGTTGCCGCCGGTGGTGGAGAGCAGGCGCTGCCAGCCGTCTTCCGGTGCCCAGGCTTCGGCGTCGTGTTCATGGGCGGCGACGGCATCGCCGTGGCCGTGGTGTTCGGCGACGGGGGCCGCGCTTTCATAGGTTTCCGCCTCGAGGATCAGCGGGCTGACCCACAGGCTTTGCAAGAAGGTCAGCAGCAGGGCGGCGAGCAGGCCGCTGAAGCCGGCGGTACGGGCGATGCGCTTGATCATGCAGGCGTACTCAGTGGCAAGGGAAGGCGGCGCTGTGGCGGGTATCGTGGGCGGCGTTGTGCACGGCCTCGATGTGCGAGAAACCGGCGAAGTAGATCAGGCACAGGCCCAGCAGGCTGGCGCCGGCGGCGATGACGATGCGTTGGCTGAGGCTGACGGGGGTGCTGACGCTGTGTTTGGCGCTGGTGACGGGCATGACGCTTTCCTCTGCTTTGTCATAGGCGGCGGACAAGCGCGACAGCCCCGGGCGCAACGGGCCCAGGGAGATGCGACAGCGCCCGCCCACCGCGGGGTGATCATTCGACGTCAGGCCGGTCTCCGGGCTTGCGAGGAGGAGCAGGGCTCCTGGGGGGGAGCGTCACCTTCCCATGCCCTACGACGTGGCACAGTGGTCAAGACGCTTCGCTCGCTTACCGTTGCGGGGGCAGCACCGGCGTTGTCCGACCCCTTGGGGGCCTGGGACGCACCGGTTTCCCGTTTCACCCCCGAAGGGGCACCTGAACGCAGTGCATTAGCAAATCATGGGGCGGTTTCCCCGTCAATCGCAGGATAGGCAAGGCTTTAGGGCTGCCAAGGTTGACCGCCTGCCAACCACTGCGTAGCCTTGCCGCTTCGAGGTTCTCCGGCCGCCGCCGGAGCTAAGATGGGAACGCGGTCCAAGCCGCGGCTGCCCCCGCAACTGTAAGCACTGAACAGGATCGACACAGCCACTGCGCCAGCGCGGGAAGGCGTCATCCAACCGGCCCGGGGCCGGTACGGTGCAAGCCAGGAGACCTGCCTCGAAACGCTTTCGACTTTCAACCGGGCGGGGTGATCCGGTGGCGAACGGGCCCGGCCGTGGTGGCACGAGGCTTTCGTCCTGCATGCCCGCGCCATCCTGCCAAGGGCATCGCGACATGAAAACACTGGCCAAGCTCCCCGTCACCATCGTCACTGGCTTCCTCGGCTCGGGCAAGACCACCTTGCTCCGGCACATGCTCGACAACGCCCAGGGCCGCCGCATCGCGGTCATCGTCAACGAGTTCGGCGAGCTGGGCATCGACGGCGAGATCCTCAAGCAGTGCAGCATCGGCTGCACCGAGGAAGAGGCCAGCGGCCGCGTCTACGAACTGGCCAACGGCTGCCTGTGCTGCACCGTGCAGGAAGAGTTCTTCCCGGTGATGCGCGAACTGGTGGCACGCCGTGGCGACCTGGACCACATCCTCATCGAAACCAGCGGCCTGGCCCTGCCCAAGCCGCTGGTGCAGGCCTTCCAGTGGCCGGAAATCCGCAATGCCTGCACGGTCGATGCGGTGATCACCGTGGTCGACAGCCCGGCGGTGGCGGCGGGTACCTTCGCTGCCTACCCAGAGCAAGTGGACGCCCAGCGCAAGCTCGACCCCAACCTGGACCACGAGTCGCCGCTGCACGAGCTGTTCGCCGACCAGTTGGCCAGCGCCGACCTGGTGGTCCTGAACAAGGCCGATCTGATCGATGCCGAAGGCCTGGCCAAGGTCCGCGCCGAGGTGGCCGAGGAACTGCCGCCGGCGGTCAAGGTGATCGAGGCCAGCAGCGGGCGCCTGCCGCTGGAGGTGCTGCTTGGCGTGGGCGCCGAGGCCGAGGCGCACATCGATGGCCGGCGCACCCACCACGATGCCCATCACGCTGGCGAAGATCACGACGATCATGACCATGACGCCTTCGACTCGATCTCCATCGACCTGCCCGAGGCCGACGAAAGCCTGCTGCTCGACGCCTTGACGCAACTGGTGGTGGAGTTCGGCATCCTGCGCGCCAAGGGCTTCGCGGCCATTCCCGGCAAGCCGATGCGTCTGCTGGTGCAGGGCGTGGGGACCCGTTTCGACAAACACTTCGACCGCGCCTGGCGTGCCAACGAGCCTCGCCTGACACGCCTGGTGCTGATCGGCCAGGACCTGGATGCCGTGCAACTGGAGGCGCGCCTGCGCCAGGCCCTGGGCGCCTGATCCATGCACCTGCTGCGGACCCAGCCCGGCGGCTTCGTGCCGGACGACAGCATCGCCGACCTCGGCCAGACGCCCGCTGAGCTGGTGATCCTCTGCAGCGGCGACTCGCACCTGGCGCTGCTGGCGGAAACCGCCGAGCAGTTGCCAGACGACTTCCCCAGCCTGCGCCTGGCCAACCCCATGCAGGTGCAGAACCACGCCTCGGTCGACCTCTACGTCGACCAGGTGCTGCGCCACGCCAAGGTGATCCTGGTGTCGCTGCACGGCGGGGTCGGCTACTGGCGCTATGGCGTCGAGCAACTGGTCGAGCTGGCCAACCGCGGTGTACGGCTGATCCTGGTGCCAGGCGATGACCGCCCCGACCCTGAGCTGACCGGCCTGGGCACGGTGACCGGCGAGCAGGCCGAACGGCTCTGGCACTACCTGCGCCAGGGCGGCAAGGCCAATGCCCTGAACCTGTTCAACTGCCTGGCCAGCCTGTGGCTGGGGCGTACCTATGCCTGGGACGAACCGCAGCCGCTGCCGCGCACGGCGGTGTATCACCCCGCCAAGGCCAGCGCCACGCTCGAGGACTGGTACGGCCAGTGGCACCCGCAGCAGCCGGTGGCGCCGCTGCTGTTCTACCGCTCGCACCTGCAGGCGGCCAACACCGCCTTCATCGATACCTTCTGCACACGTTTGCAGGCGATGGGCCTGAACCCGCTGCCGATCGCTGTGGCCAGCCTCAAGGAGCGCGCCTGCCTCGACCAGGTCGAGGCCTGGCTGGACGAGGTCGGCGCCGACGTGGTGATCAACACCACCGGTTTTGCCCTGTCCAGCCCGGAGCAGCCCAACCTGCGCCCGTTGCGTCGCGACGTCCCGGTGTTGCAGGCGATCTGCGCCCAGGACAACCAGCCGGGCTGGGAGGCCAGCGAACAGGGCCTGGGCGCCCGTGACCTGGCCATGCATATCGCCTTGCCGGAGCTGGACGGGCGCATCATCACCCGGCCGGTCAGCTTCAAGGACCTGGCCTGGCGCAGCGAGCGCAGCCAGTCGGACGTGGTCTGCTACAGGGCCCACCCTGAGCGCATGGACTTCGTCGCCGAGCTGGCGCGGCGCTGGGTGGAACTGGCGCGCCTGCCCAACCCGCAGAAGCGCGTGGCGCTGGTGCTGGCCAACTACCCGACCCGCGACGGGCGCATCGGCAACGGCGTGGGCCTGGATACCCCCGGCGCGGCCCTGAACATCCTCCGCGCCTTGCAGGCCGAGGGCTACCCGGTGGCTGGCCTGCCCGACAGCGGCACCGCGCTGATCCAGCAATTGCTGGGCGGCGTGAGCAACGACCTGGAGCACCTCGACCAGCGCCCCTGCGCCCAGAGCCTGGCCCTGGCCGACTACCAGGCGGCCTTCGCCGACCTGCCCGAGGCCAACCAGCAGGCGGTGCTGGCGCGCTGGGGCGCCCCTGAACAAGACCCGATGTACCGCAGCGGGCGCATGATGATCGCCGGCCTGCGCTACGGCCTGACGTTCGTCGGCATCCAGCCGGCCCGGGGCTACCAGGTGGACCCCAGCGCCGTGTACCACGACCCCGACCTGGTGCCGCCCCATGGCTACCTGGCGTTCCACTTCTGGCTGCGCAATGGTTTCGCCGCCGACGCGGTGATCCACGTCGGCAAGCACGGCAACCTGGAGTGGCTGCCCGGCAAGGGCGTCGGCCTGTCGGCCCAGTGCTGGCCAGATGCCTTGCTCGGGCCGCTGCCCAACATCTACCCGTTCATCGTCAACGACCCAGGCGAGGGCGCCCAGGCCAAGCGGCGTACCCAGGCGGTGATCATCGACCACCTGATGCCGCCGCTGACCCGTGCCGAGACCTACGGCCCGCTGCGCGACCTGGAGCGCCTGGCCGATGAATACTACGAAGCGCAACTGCTCGACCCACGCCGTGCCCGGGAGCTGCAGCGCGACATTCTCGAGTTGCTCAAAGCCAACCACATCGACCGTGAGTTGCAACTGGAAGGCCAGTTGGACGATGCGGCACTCTGGCTGCCACGGCTGGACACCTACCTGTGCGACCTGAAGGAGTCGCAGATCCGCGATGGCCTGCATGTGTTCGGCCAATCGCCCGAAGGGCGGCTGCGCAGCGATACCCTACTGGCCCTGGTACGTGTCGAGCGTGGTGACGGCAAGGGCGGCAATGCCAGCCTCATCCGTACCCTGGCCAAGGCCCTGGCGCTGAGCTTCGATCCTCTGGACTGCGACCTCGGCCAGCCCTGGCAGGGACCGCGCCCGGCCATACTGGAGGCGCTGGCCCCACCCCCCTGGCGGACCTGCGGCGATACCCGCGAACGCCTCGAACTGCTGGCCCTGGCGCTGATCGAGCAAGGGCTGGACGGCTGCCTGCAACTGCCCGACGAGGCCCCCTGGCAGCCGGTGCGCAGTGTGCTGCAGACGCTGGTCGAGTCGGTGGCGCCGAACCTCGATGGCTGCGGTGCGGCTGAGCTCGATGGCCTGCTCGCCGCCCTGGCCGGGCGTTTCGTCCCGGCCGGCCCCAGTGGGGCACCGAGCCGGGGGCGCCTGGACGTACTGCCCACCGGGCGCAACTTCTATACCGTGGACGTGCGCAACCTGCCCACCACCACTGCTTGGCGCCTGGGTTTCGCCTCGGCCAACCTGATCCTCGAGCGTCACCTGCAGGACCATGGCGACCACCTGCGTCAGTTGGGGCTGTCGGTGTGGGGCACGGCGACCATGCGTACCGGTGGCGACGATATCGCCCAAGCCATGGCGTTGATGGGCGTGCGCCCGGTATGGGCCACTGGCAGCCAGCGGGTCGACGACTTCGAGATCCTGCCCCTGAGCCTGCTCGACCGCCCACGGGTGGACGTGACCCTGCGTGTCTCGGGTTTCTTTCGCGATGCCTTCGGCAACCTGATCCGCCTGTTCGACGCGGCGGTGCAGGCCGTGGCGGCCCTGGACGAACCCGACGACCTCAACCCCCTGGCGGCCCGGGTGCGTGCCGAGCGCGAGGCGCTGCTGGCCGCGGGCGCGGACGCCGAGCAGGCGGCGCGTCAGGCAGGCTGGCGCGTGTTCGGCGCCAAGCCCGGGGCCTACGGCGCCGGGGTGCAGAACGCCATCGATGGGCGTCTGTGGCACAACCGCGACGACCTGGCCGAGGTCTACCTCAACCATGGCGGTTATGCCTACGGCGGTGCCGACGACGGTACGCCGGCCCGTGCCGAATTCGCCCGACGCCTGGGCCAGGTGCAGGCGGTGCTGCAGAACCAGGACAACCACGAGCATGACCTGCTCGATTCCAACGACTACTACCAATTCCAGGGCGGCATGCTGGCGGCGGCCGAGACCCTGGCAGACGCCACGGTGGCCAGCTACCACGGCGATCACAGCCAGGCCGACCGGCCACGTATCCGTACCCTCAAGGAAGAACTCAACCGGGTCATCCGCGCCCGTGCGCTCAACCCCAAGTGGATCGAAGGCGCCAAGCGCCACGGCTACAAAGGTGCCTTCGAACTGGCAGCGACGGTCGACAACCTGTTCGCCTTCGATGCCACCACGCACCTGATCGACGACCATCACTATCAGTCCCTGGCCGACGCCTACGTGCTCGACCCGGCGACCCGCGATTTCATGCGCCAGCACAACCCCGACGCCTTGCGCGACCTCACCGAACGCTTGCTGGAGGCCCAGCAGCGTGGCCTCTGGCAGGCTCCGGGCGCGTATCGCGAGGCCCTCGAGGAGCAACTGCTGGACGGCGAGGAACAGGCCTGACATGAGCGAACCCCTGCAATTTCCACTGGCTGCCGTGGTCGGCGCCGACGACCTCAAGCTGGCCCTGTGCCTGACGGCCATCGACCCGAAGATCGGCGGTGTGCTGATCGAAGGCCCGCGCGGCATGGCCAAGAGCACCCTGGCCCGGGGCCTCGCCGACCTGCTGGGCGAAGGCCCCTTCGTGACCCTGCCGCTGGGGGCGACCGAGGAGCGGCTGGTCGGCACCCTCGACCTGGATGCCGCGCTGGGGCAGGGCAAGGCCCAGTTTTCCCCGGGCGTGCTGGCCCAGGCCGACGGCGGCGTGCTCTACGTCGATGAAGTCAATCTGCTGCCCGACCCCCTGGTGGACCTGCTGCTCGACGTGGCGGCCAGCGGCACCAATCGTATCGAGCGCGACGGCATTTCCCATCGCCATGCGGCGCGCTTCGTGCTGATCGGCACCATGAACCCGGAGGAAGGCGAGCTGCGCCCGCAGTTGCTCGACCGCTTCGGCCTCAACGTCGCCCTCGAAGGGCTGGCGCAACCCGAGGCACGTCAGCAGATCATCCGCCGGCGCCTGGCCTTCGACAGCGATCCGCAGGCCTTTTGCGCGCAATGGGCCCAGGCCCAGGCGCAATTGCGTGAGCGCTGCCACGGCGCGCGCCAGCGCCTGGAGCGCATCCCGCTGGACGACCAGGCCCTGGCCTGGATCACCGAACGCTGTTTCGCCGCTGGCGTGGACGGCCTGCGCGCCGACCTGGTCTGGCTGCGTGCGGCCCGGGCCCACGCTGCCTGGCGCGGGGGCGAAACGATCGGGCAAGACGACGTGCAGGCGGTAGCGGAGTTCGCCTTGCGTCACCGGCGCCGCGCCTCGCCGCCGGACACGCCCCCCCATGCGGCAACCAGTGCCGGCACTGGGCAGACCGAGCTTCAGGGTGGGCCGGGCGATTGGGGGGCGTTGCCGCCGCAGGCCGTGCCCAGCGGTGCCCGGCGCGAGGTGCCGAACTGGGCAAAAAAGCCCTGAGCATTCGCCAGCCCGACGCGTTGGCGGCGGATGCCAGGCCCCGCGTCGGAAAGCTGGCAGGTGCGCCCCGTGGACGAGCGCGGATGGCGGGTGCGGGAAAGGTGGCCTGGTTGCCGACCCTGCTCAAGGGCCGGCCCCGCCAGCGCCAGGACCTGTGCTGGCAGCAGCGCCAGGCCCAGGCGCCGGAATTATGGCTGGTGATCGTCGATGCCTCGGCCTCCACCCGTCGTCACCAAGCCTTGGCCCAGGCCCAAGCCTGGGGGCGGGGTGAGGAAAAAAAAAAACGACCCCCCCACACCACAAGCACAGACGGTTGGCGGGGGGGGGGGGAAACAA
>NZ_JBCGFQ010000071.1:0-16848 GCF_040984075.1 Pseudomonas sp. I2 | reverse complement strand
GTCCTGATCGCCATCGACGCCTCCCCCGCCGCCAGTGCCCTGCTCGCCCTCGCTCACCGCTACTGCCGTCCTGGCGAGCATGAACTGCACATACTGCTGGCCATCGACTCGACCTTCGCCGTGCACGAGCGCCCGACGGCCTACACCGAGGAAGAACAGGAAGAATACCCCGCCGCCTGCGAGGAACAGCGCCTGGCCGACCATGCCGTGGCCACGGCGGTGCGTGCCCTGCGCGATGCAGGGTTCGACAGCCACGGCTACGTGGTCGCCGACGAGCCCGTCGAGGCCATCGTCGACAAAGCCCGCGAACTGGACTGCGAACTGATCATCATGGGCCACCGCCACCTGTCGCGACTGGGACGCTTGCTAGACCCTTCGATCAGCACGAAGGTGATCGACAGGGTAGAGATTCCGGTGTTGGTGGGGGCGGCTTGAGTCCAGCAGAACACCCCAGCCAGTCGGACCAGGCCTGAGGAAACCCACGTACTGGCTAAGCCAGGGCTTCAACTCCGGGCTTATCCAGCCGATTACTTCAAGACAGAGCAGGTACCGCTGACGTACGTCAGGCTCCAGCCAAAGCAAGGCATCATGGTGGGCGGTGCGATTACGAAGATCTCGAATCTGGTTCAACACTTTCGACAACTCGTTTCTCTGCCGCTTTTTCTTTGGGCAACGAGGAAAGGCCAAACGTAACTCCTTCCAGAACTCCTGCTCATGTCGAGTGTTGAGCAACGACACCCAGAAACCGAAGCTCAAGTCCGAAACGATCTTGTCGGGGGTAACCGAATGACGCTTTGCCTTGATGGACGTCCTGGTTTTTTCAATCTCCAACCGATCCGCCTCGGTGAAGGAGCCGACCATCTCCCACCAGTCGGACCTTCCGTATTTTGATTTCAGTGCTTGATGCATAGCATTGCGCAGACTGATCTCGAGTACATGCAAGCATGGCAGGATCGCTTGCCCTAGCAACATGTTATGGGCGTAGGCTATCGTGGCTTCGACCTTCCGGGGGTTGAGCGCGTATCGAGCCAGACGGGGTTTGGAAAACGCCTGTTCGAGCGATGGGTTCCAGTCCTGGTTTGTCAAACTCGGCCATCCTGTATTAGCATTCGCCGTGCAGCCCTATGTCGCCCTCTCCCAGAAGTCCGATGGTCATGCTGGTGATGACGCTAGGTACGTATCCATGGCCCCGCATTGCGGGGCCATTCTTTTTCTGGATCGCTGGCTCTGGGAGCACTGCCCCTTTTTCTTGGCAAAGGTGTCTGCACAGTCGATCCGGTTCGGCCATTGTGCAGCCCAAACGACCAAAGGCTCATGGCATCCTCGTCCTAGATGCTTGCAGGCCATTTCCCAAAGACATACCCAGGCCCGTTATGAACTCGGCGCCGTAACCTGTGGCTGGCTCGCCCCGCGAATGCGTCAGGATCACCCCTCCCCCGGCTTGACCACCACCGTACAGGTCGTCCCCGCCGCCAGCAGAAACCCTTCCGGCACTTCATCGATATGGATCCGCACCGGTACCCGCTGGGCCAGCCTCACCCAGTTGAAGGTCGGGTTCACATCGGCGATCAGCTCCCGGCTCTGCGGATTGTCACGGTCGTAGATGCCGCGTGCGATGCTCTCCACATGCCCTTTGATGCGCTCGCCGCTCATCATCTGCAACTCGGCCTCATCGCCCACCTTCACATGGGGCAACTTGGTCTCCTCGAAGAAGCCGTACACCCAGAACGAGTGCTCGTCGACCACCGCCATCACCGGCTCCCCGGTGCGGGCGTAATCCCCCCTGTGGATATTCAGGTTGGTCACGTAGCCATCGACCGTGGCGACGATCCGCGTGCGCTTGAGGTTCAGCTCGGCGGCGGCGAGCTGGGCCTGGGCCTGCTGGTAGTCGGCCAGGGCAGCAGTGGCGATGTTGCTGGCGTCGTCGCGGTTCTCCCTGGAGATCACCAGGTTGTCCAGGTCGGCACGGCGCCTGGCATTGACCTTGCGCATCTCCCAGGTGGCCTTGCGCGAGGCGACCTGTGCCCGGGCCTGCTCGACCGCCAGCTGGTAATGCTCGGGGTCGATCTGGATCAGCACATCGCCCTTCTTCACCCGCTGGTTGTCGCGCACCGGCACGTCCACCACGTAGCCGGGCACGTCGGCGGCGACATTGACGATGTCGGCGCGCACCCGGCCGTCGCGGGTCCAGGGCGTGGTCATGTAGTGCAGCCACAACTGGCGGCCGATCACCACGGCGGCGGCCAGCACCAGCAGGGTGGCGACCAGGCTGAAGAACTTTTTCATCGAAGGATTCTCACCAGTAGAGCGACAGCGCCAGGGCGCCGAACAGGCAGACGAACAGGCTCAGGCGCAGCAGCGCCGGATGCCAGAAAAAACGGTAGCCATCCACGCTCGCGATGAAGCGGTCCAGGCCCCAGGCCAGGCCCGCGGCGAACAGGAACATCAAGGTCATGGTGGGCATGTACACGCCATGGAAGGCGATCTCACGGGGCATGGTGCAATCCTTTCGCCGGCGCCAGCGGCGATCGTGGGTCGAGCAGGGAAGTACGGATGAAATGCAGGTAGCTCTGCACCCGGCGCAGCACCGAGGTGTCGAAGTGCCGGGCGAAGGGTTCGTCGGTGGCCCGCACGCGGCTGATGGCATGGTCCACCGCCACCAGGGCGCGTTCGTGGTTGCTGGCGTTGGGCAGCAGGAACAGCCGCGCCAGGGCCCGGCCCATGACACGGATGGCCTGGCGCCAGGGCTGCGATTCGGCGTAGGCCGGGTGCACCGGGGCACCGGCCTGCTCCTTGCGCAGCTCGATGATGGCGTGGCCGATCTCCGACACCACGAACATCCAGCGCATCAGCTCGCTCTGCACCTGCGGCTTGCCGGCGGCCAGGCCATAGGCCTGGTGCAGCAGGTCGCGGGTACGGCTTTCGAAGGCCGAGCCCAGCCCGCGCAGGCGCCCGCTGATGGCGAACAGCACCTGTTCGCGCAGGTCCTGCTCCAGGCGGCTCCACAGCCAGCGGCTATTGGGCGGCAGGATGATCGCCCCGGCAGCCGCGCAGACCAGCATGCCGATGACCATGCCGAGGTAATCATTGATGAAGGTGTAGGGGTCGTAGACCGTCAGGTTGTTGGGCACCGAGCCGATGGCGAAGAACACCAGCAGGCCGATCCCATAGCCGGCATAGGCCGGACGCGAGGAAAGGAAGGCGCCGAGCACGAACACCGGCGCCAGCACCATGCACAACAGCGCAAAGCCATCGATCCAGGGGAAGACGAAGAAGGTCTCGAAGAAGCCGACGAAGGCGCCGAGCAAGGTCCCGCAGGCCATCTGGAACGACATGCGCCGAGGGTTCGGCGAGGCGGCCGACAAGCCCACGGTGACGCAGGCGATCAGGGTCATCATGCCGCCGCTCGGCCAGTCGCTGAGCAGCCAGTAGCTGCCCAGCAGCAACAGCACCGCCGAGGCGCGCATGCCCGCCGCCAACGACACCAGCCAGTTGGTCCGCGACACGTAGGGCTCGTCCCACTGCTCGCGCTCATGCTTGTGCACGGCCAGCGAGGCGTGGGTCTGGGCGTAGCTGTACAGGTCGTCGACGAAGCGGTACAGCAGCTCGTAGGCGGTGTGGAAATCCAGCAGGTCGGCCTCGCTGGGCTGGGTCTGCAGGTAGGCCGTCCGCAGGCCGCGTACCTGGGCCTGCAGGCCGTCCTTGTAGGCGGCCAGCTCGAGCGTCAGGCGCAGCGCGTCGGCGTCGGTCAGGGCCCGGTCGACGTAGGGTTCGAGCAACTCGGCGAGGGTCGCAAGGCCCGGTTCGATGGCGCCGACGATCTGCAGCGGGCCACGGGCGCGCAGGCGTTCGAGCAGCCGGTGCAGGGCGTTGAAGCGCGTGGTGATGGCCATGAACTCGCTGTTCATGCGCACCAGCCGGCCGCTGCGCCGACGCATGTGCGGGTCTTCGAAGGCGGTGACGTTGCGCAGGCTCTCAAGGCCCACCGCCTCGGCGATGAAGCGCACGTTGCTGCTCTCGTAGCGGTCGCGCTGGCTATCGCCGTGCAAGGCCTCGACCACCACCCTGGCAAACACGCCAAAACGCTGGTACAGGGCGTTGCGCATGGCAGCGCTGGCCGACTGGGGCAGGATCGCCGCACTGACCAGGGTGGACACGAGAATGCCCAGGGAGATCTCCAGCACCCGCCAGACCGCCGCCATGAACGCCCGGTCGGGGTGCTCCAGCACCGGCAGGCCGATCATCGCCGCGGTGTAGCCGGCCAGGACGAAGCCATAGGCGCGGAAGGTGCGGTAGCGCATGGCACCAGCCGAGCACAAGCCGACCCACAGCGCCAGGCTGGGCAGGAACAGCTCGGTGTTCTGCGGAAAGAGGGCGATCAGCGCGACCATCATCGCCGAGCCGGCCAGGGTGCCAAGCACCCGGTAGAAGCTCTTGGCGAACACATGGCCACTCTGCGGCTGCATGACGATGAACACGGTGATCATCGCCGTGCGCGGCTGCGGCAGCTCCAGGCGCATGGCCAGCCACAAGGTGATGAAGGCCGCCGCGAGGATCTTGAAGATGTAGACCCAGGTCACCCCGTCGGTACGCGCCCAGGCAAAGAAGCCCCGGCGCCATTCCAGGCTGTGCAGCCAGCGCAGGGCCAGGCTCGGTACGCTCATTCGGCGTGGCCCGGTCGGTCGAAGATGGCCAGGGTCGCCGGTGTCCTGGGCGCCGCCTGGCGCTCCTGCTCCGGCACATCCTGGCCCGCCTGCAAACCA
Organism: Pseudomonas sp. I2; assembly: GCF_040984075.1. NCBI lineage: Bacteria > Pseudomonadati > Pseudomonadota > Gammaproteobacteria > Pseudomonadales > Pseudomonadaceae > Pseudomonas > Pseudomonas sp. I2. The sequence continues at coordinate 12,085 of NZ_JBCGFQ010000071.1, read as the reverse complement.
CCACCGAGGGCGGTGACCAGTTCGGCATGGGCGGTCAGGCGCGCGGCCTGGACCTGCTGCTGCACCTGCTGCTGACGAAACAGCAGCGTCTGGGCGTTGAGCACCTCGAGGTAGCCGGTCAGGCCGCGCTGGAAGGCGACCATGGCGATGTCATAGGTCTTCTGCGCGGCCGCCACGGACTCGGCGGCAAAGTGCGCCTGCTCCTTCATCGACTCGCGCCGGATCAGCTGGTCGGAGATGTTCTTCAGCGCCCCCACCACCGTCTGGTTGTAACGTGCCACGGCCACGTCGTAGCCAGCGGACGCCACGCCCAGTTGTGAGCGCAGGCGACCACCGTCGAAGATCGGCAGGCTGATGGCCGGCCCCACGTTGTAGTTGAACTTGCGTCCGGTGATGAATTCCAGCGGGCCACCACCGGTGGCCATGAAGCCGAGGCCGCCGACCAGATCGACGTTGGGGAAGAAACCAGCATGGGCAACGTCGATGCCACGGGCCTGGGCCGCCACCTGCCAGCGGCTGGCGACCACGTCGGGGCGCTGGCCGACCAGTTCGGCAGGCAGGTTCGACGGCAGCTTCAGCGGCGCGCCGAGGGTCAGGCTCGGGCGCTGGATCTGCGCGCCCTCCCCCGGCCCCTGCCCGGCCAGTGCCGCCAACTGGTTGCGCGCCAGGGCGATCTCTTCACCGAGCGCATCGAGCTGGCGATGGGTCTCCGGCAACGGCGCCTCGGCCTGGCTGACCTCGAAGTGGGTGCCGATGCCGCCGGCAAGACGACGCTTGGCCAGGGCGAGGATCTGTTCCTGTTGCCCCAGTTCGGCCTTGACGATGTCGCGCTGGGCGAAGTGCAAGGCCAGTTGGATATACACCTTGACCAGGTTGTTCACCAGCTCCAGCTGGGCCTGACGCGCCTCGGCGACGCTCATGTGAGCCAGGTCCACCGCCTGCTCGCTGGCATTGCGCTCGCGGCCCCAGAGGTCGAGGGCGTAGCTCAGGCCGATGGCGGCATTGTTGTCCCAGGTGTTGGCGCCGGACAGCGCGCCGGGGCCGTAGAACTGATCCTCTGGCCAGTTGTGACGCTTGAGGGTCGCCTCGCCGTTGGCCTGCAGCTTCTCGGCCGACTCGACCACGCCGGCCATGGCCTTGGCCTCGCGCACCCGCGCCGCGGCCAAGGCCAGGGTCGGGCTGCCAGCCAGGGCCAGCGCCACCCAGTGGTCCAGTTGCGCATCGCCATAGGCACGCCACCACTGCTGCTCGGGCCAGTGGGCGTCGTGAGCGGCTTCGCGGATCGCGTCGTCGGTGGTCAGGGTGTTGGCTTGCAGCGTCTTGCTTTGCGGGGCGATGCCCCAGGTTCCGATACAGCCGCTCAAGGTGAGGCTGAGGGCACAGGCACTGAGCGCATTCAGCGCTCTGATGATGCGACGCGGCACAGCTGCGATTTCCCGGATGAGGTGGATGAGGCCGGGCAATTCTAGGGGGCGCTCGCACTGGCGATAAGCGCATATTCCTGCGAATCTTTGTTACCAAAACAGCGATAATCCGGCTTTAGTCGGAAGACCGTTTAGGTTACTTCATGTCACAATTTTGTCCTCTACCTTGAGAGTGACCCATGGACACCCTGCAAAACATGCGTGCTTTCAGTTGCGTGGCCCAGCTCGGCAGCTTCACCGCTGCCGCCGCGCAACTGGATACGACCACCGCGAACGTCTCGCGGGCGGTCTCCAACCTGGAAGCCCATCTGCAAACCCGGCTGCTCAACCGCACCACCCGGCGCATCGCCCTCACCGAGGCCGGCAAGCGTTACCTGATGCGCTGCGAGCAGATCCTGACCTTCGTCGAGGAGGCCGAAGCCGAGGCCAGCGACGCCCACGCCCGCCCGGCCGGGCAGTTGAAGGTGCACTCGATGACCGGGGTCGGCCAGCATTTCGTGGTCGATGCCATCGCCCGCTACCGCGAGTCGCACCCGGACGTGACCTTCGACCTGACCATGGCCAACCGCGTACCGGACCTGCTCGACGAGGGCTACGACGTATCCATCGTGCTGGCCAGCGAGCTGCCGGACTCCGGTTTCGTTTCGCAGCGCCTGGGGATCACCTACAGCATCGTCTGCGCCTCCCCGGAATACGTGGCCAGGCACGGCATCGCCCACAAGCCGGCCGACCTGCTCCAGCATGCCTGCCTGCGCATGGTCAGCCCCGTGATCCCCCTGGAGAAGTGGCTGTTCAACGGCCCGGAAGGCCAGGAGATGGTCAACATCACCACCTCGCCGTTCCAGGTGAACTCCGCCGACGCCATGAAGACCGCGATCCGCAGCGGCATGGGCGTGGGCGTGCTGCCGATCTACTCGGCCATAGACGGCCTGCGCGACGGCAGCCTGGTGCGGATCATGCCCGACTACCGGCTGCAGGAGCTGAACCTGTACGCGATCTACCCTTCGCGCCAGTACCTGGATGCCAAGATCAAGACCTGGGTCGAGTACCTGCGCAATTCCCTGCCCGAGATCCTCGCGGCGCACGAGGCCGACCTGAAGACCCACGAGCTTTTGATCGCCAACTGACGGGGGCCGCAAGCTGCAAGCTTGCAGCCCGAAGTCCGAAGTCCGAAACTGCCCTCCCCGCCTTGCAGAGAAGTAGCCCGATGAAAAAGACCGTCCTGGCCTTCAGCCGCATCACCCCGGCCATGGCCGAGCGCCTGCAGCAAGACTTCAACGTGATCGTGCCCAACCCCAAGCTCGGCGACATCGCCGCCCAGTTCAACGAAGCCCTGCCCGAGGCCCACGGCCTGATCGGCGTCGGCCGCAAGCTGGGCCGTGCGCAGCTCGAAGGAGCGGCGAAGCTCGAGGTGGTCTCCAGCATCTCGGTGGGCTACGACAACTACGACCTGGCCTATTTCAATGAACGCGGCATCGCCCTGACCAACACCCCCGACGTGCTCACCGAAAGCACCGCCGACCTGGGCTTTGCCCTGATCATGGGGTGCGCCCGCCGGGTCGCCGAGCTGGACGCCTGGACCAAGGCCGGCCAGTGGCGAGCCACCGTGGGCCCAGCCCAGTTCGGCAGCGACGTGCACGGCAAGACCTTGGGCATCGTCGGCCTGGGCAACATCGGCGCGGCCATCGCCCGCCGTGGCCGCTTCGGCTTCGGCATGCAAGTGCTGTACAGCGGCAACAGCCGCAAGCCGGCCCTGGAACAGGAGCTCGGCGCCCAGTACCGCAGCCTGGAGCAACTGCTCGGCGAAGCCGATTTCGTCTGCCTGGTGGTGCCGCTGTCCGATGCCACGCGCAAGCTGATCGGCGCGCGCGAGCTGAAGCTGATGAAGCCCAGCGCCTTCCTGGTCAACATCTCCCGCGGGCCGGTGGTGGACGAAGCAGCGCTGGTCGAGGCCCTGCAAGACGGCACCCTCCGTGGCGCCGGGCTGGATGTGTACGAGCGCGAACCGCTGGCCGAGTCGCCGCTGTTCAGCCTACCCAACGCCCTGACCCTGCCGCACGTCGGCTCGGCCACCGCCGAGACCCGCGACGCCATGGCCAGCCGGGCGATGGACAACCTGCGTGCGGCGCTGCTGGGCGAGCGGCCACAGGACCTGGTGAACCCGCAGGTGTGGAAACACTGATCGATGGGTTGACCACTCAGGCCCTATCGCTGGCAAGCCGGCGATAGGGCCGCACAGGCAACGCAGCACTACTTGACCGTAACCACCGCTGCAGGCGCCTTGGCCCTTGGCTTGCGAAACACCAGCACGTTGCCCGCCATCACCGCCACCAACCCCAGCAGTGCCGGCGGCGTCCACTGATAGCCCTCGGCAAAGGCCGACACGTTCAGCGCCACCAGCGGGAACAGCACCGTGCAATAGGCCGCCCGCTCCGGCCCCATGCGGCCCACCAGGGTCAGGTAGGCGGTGAAGCCGATCACCGAACCCGGGATCACCAGGTACAGCAACGAACCGATGTAGCGTGCATTCCACTCCATGGCGAACGGAATGCCACTGAACAGGCAATACACCGACAGCATCGCCGCCCCATAGACCATGCCCCAGGCATTGGTGGTCATGGGCTTGAGGCCGGCCTTCTGCTGCAGGCTGGAAAGCAGGTTGCCCGCCGAGAAGCACAAGGTGCCGAACAACGCCAGGCCCAGGCCGTACAGGGTCTGGCGGCTGGCCGCATGGCCGGACAGCTCCGGCCAGAACAGCAGCCCCAGGCCGAGCAGCCCCAGAGCGCCGCCGCCGAGCACATTGGCCGCGATGCGCTGGCCGAAGAAAACCCGCGCATTCAATGCGTTCCACAAGGTCGCGGTGGAGAACACCACGGCGATCAGGCCGCTGGCGATCCACTGGCTGGCGGTGAGAAAGCACATGAAATTGACGCAGAACAGGCACAGGCCCTGGGCCAGGCAGACCAGGTGGCCACGTCGATCCATCGGTTGCAGGCGGCGGGTCAGCAGGAGGATGGCGAATAGGATCAACCCGGCCAGGGCGAAGCGGTAGACGATCGACACCGGGATGGCGACCACGCCCAGTTGCAGCTTCAAGGCGATCCAGGTGGTGCCCCAGATCAAGACGGTGAGCAGGTACAGCGACAGGTTCATGGCAGCAATTCCTCGGGCATAGCGAAGTCGGTGCCCGGCACACCGCAAGACACGCCGCCCCCACGCCGTCGAGAGCGACGCGTTCCCTGTGGGAGCGGCTTGCCCGCGATCGAGGGCGCAGCCCTCGCCAGGACTTACAGTCTCCCCTCCCCCTCCGTCGCCACGCTTGCACAAACTTGCGCTTTTGCAGCGTCAGGGGCTGCCAGCCCGAGGTCGTCGCAGTAGGATGGCATCGAGAGGAAGCGCCGATGACCCCACTGACCCAGCTGCACGTCTTCAATGCCATGCACGCCTCGCCCCATGCCCGCCTGGAACTGAGCGCGCAACTGGGCGACGGGCTGGCTGCAGCCCTGTGGCGCAACCGCGACGACGCCCGCGACTACCTTGCCCCCAGCCACCATACCCTGTCGTGCTACATCGCCGACGGCACCGGCACCTTCCGCCGCCAGCGCCCGGCCGACAAGGGCGCGCCGGACAAACTGTGCATCATGCCTGCCGGCCACGAGTCGAACTGGGTGGTCAATGGCCCGATCCGCCTGGCGCACCTGTACATCAGCGAAGAACAGTTCGCCCTCGGCTGCATCCGCCTGCTCGATCGCGAACCACGCGAGATGCAGTTGCAAGAGGCGACCTTCCTCGACGATCCGCAGCAGGCCCGGCGCTTCCGCCAACTGATCGCCCTGGACTGGAGCGAACCCGGCGAGCGCCTGCTGGCCAGCAGCCTGGCCCACGAGATCATCGACCACGCGGTGCTCTGCCAGGCCGGCCTGCGCCAGGGCGTGCGCCTGAAAGGCGGGCTGGCGCCACACCAGCGCCGGCAACTGGTCGATTACATCGAGGCGCACCTGGACCAGCCCATCACCCTGGGCGAGCTGGCCCTGCGCTGCAATCTCTCCGAGTACCACTTCGCCCGCATGTTCCGCAGCAGCTTCGGCCTGCCGCCACACCAGTACCTGCTGGCCCGCCGCCTGCACCACGCCTGCCAGTTGCTGCGCCTGGGCCAGTTGCCGCTGGGCCAGGTCGCCCTGCTCTGCGGCTTCGCCAGCGCCAGCCACTTCAGCAACCGCTTCCGCCAGGTGCTGGGGGCGACACCCGGCGAATACCGGGCCGCTTTCTCGAATTAGTCAGCATTGGGGCCGCTACCCAAATGGCAGTTGAACAGCTCAGAAAGCCAGGACAGCCAGCAGCGGCCCCAGCACCAGGCTCGCCGCAGCCAGCCCCAGCAGCAGGCGCGGCTGGTACGGCAGGCCGAAGACCCACAGGGTCACCCCGGCCATCAGCACCGCGATCCATTCCACCAGGCCCAGCGCCCAGCCGCGCAGGTGCACCGCGAGCACCAGCGACAGCGCCAGCAGCACCCAACCGCCGATGCGTAGAGCACGCACCAGCTGGGCACCGGGCTTGCGCCCCAGCAGGTCGTTGAAGTGCTTTTCCATGGCCAGGCAAAGGGCGGCAAAACCGGCGAAACCGATCAAGGCAATACTCAACATCAATTCACCTGCGCCGTATCGCCGGCGGACTTGGCCGCGCGCGGCGCACGCTTGGCAGTGGGTTTGGGCGTGCGCAGCATCTTGCTGGCAGCCCAGGCGAGGAACAAACCGGTGGCCAGCGCGGTGAGGTCGAAGCCGGCCATGGCCCAGTCGCCCACAGCGATCGAATGATCCAGGCCCTGGCCAGTGCTCAGGCCATTGAGCAGCGGCAACAAAGCAAACGCCAACGCCCCCAGCCCCAACTGCTCGCCCCAGGCCCGGCGCCCCGGGCGCAGCAGCGCGTGGACCAGCGACAGCGCCCAGGCCAGGAAGAAGGCATTGACTTCCCAGTCGGCACGCCCCTGCAGGGCCACCGGCAGCAGGCGGTTGGCCCAGAAGAACGCTGCCACGCCAAGCATCAGGCCACTCATGCTGGCGATGTTGAGCACTTCGACCAGGCGCAGCTCAGCCGGCATGTGCGCGCTCTTGGCATGCTTGAGCTGGCGTTTGCCCAGCCACATCACCAGCCCGGTGCCGATCACCGCCGTACCGGCCACGCCGAAGACGAAGTACAACCAGCGCAACCAGGGCCCGGCGAAGTTGCCCATGTGCAGCCCGACCAGGGTGAAGGAGGTCATCATCGCCGCGCTTTCCGGCGCACCCTGACTCAGCAGCTCGCCGCTGGCGCCGTCGAAGGTCCAGTTGGCGCTGCGCTTGTAGGCCACGTTATCTGCCGCGGCCTGGGTGAAGGTCACGCGGGCATTGGCGTCGCCGGGGTTCTGCACTTGGATGTAACCGATGCGCGCGCCCGGTACCCGCTCCTGGACCTTGGCATACAGACTCGGCAGCGGCACCAGCGGCGCCGCGACACCGGCCAGCTTCGGCGGCTCGTCGCGCCCGAAGAGGTCGTTGAAATAGCCGTTGGGGCTGCCATAGCTGGCCAGGATGCCGGCCGGCATCACCAGGTACATGAAAAGCACCAGGCTGCTGTAGCTGATCATCAGGTGGAACGGCAGCACCAGCACGCCGATGGCGTTGTGGCCATCGAGCCATGAGCGCTGCCCCTTGCCCGGGCGGAAGGTGAAGAACTCCTTGAAGATCTTCTTGTGGGTGATGATGCCGGTGACCAGGCCCAGCAGCATGATGAAGGCGCAGAAGGTCGACAACCAGCGGCCCCAGGGATAGGGCATCTCCAGTTGGAAGTGGAAGCGGTAGAAGAATTCGCCGCCGCGGCTGTCGCGGGCCTCGACCTCCTGGCCGCTTTGGGCGTCCAGCGACTTGCCGGTGAAGCCACGGCGCCCGCCGGCGTCCCTGTCGCGCCAATTGACGCTCAGCGCCGCCTCGCGCGCGTTGGGCAGGCGGATGAACCAGCTGCCGGCATTGCCGGCGTTGGTTTCCAGGTAGCGCTGGGCCAGGCCCAGGCTCGCCATCGAATCGAGCGGATGGCTGTGGATTTCCGGCTGGCTCCAGTGATTGATCTCCTCCTTGAAGTACGACAGCGTCCCGGTGAGGAAGATGGCGAACAACAGCCAGCCGAAGATCAGGCCGGTCCAGGTGTGCAGCCAGGCCATGGCCTGGCGGAAGCCCTCTTTCATGGGTTTTTCATCCAGTAGGCCAGCCCGTTGATCGCCCCCAGCACCAGGCTCGGCAGCAGTACGCCCAGCCAGGCACGTGCGGCGCTACGGCAGGCGAAGCACCAGATGAAGGCCAGCAGGTAGAACAGGAACGACAGCATCATGCCGGTCAAGGCCGCATCGACCTGGCGCATCGGCGCCAGCAGCGAGATGCACACGCTCGCCATGGAGGCCAGCAGGTAGCCGCCCAGCAAGGCGGCCAGGCTGCGCGAGGTCACGGCCAGTCGATAGGCCAGGGGCAGGCCGGCTTTGCTTTTCATGGCGGCGGTCCGGGAAGCATCGGGGGCTCAATAGTAATGATTTCAATTCTCATAGGCAAAGCCTGGGCGATGCCTTGGGTTTGCGGGGGCTTTGCCCCGCATGGCATCGGCAGCGATTGCCCTGCACCGCCCTGCCCGAATACAATGCGAACAATTCTTACTTGCAGATGCGTCGAAAGGCGCCGGAGTCGCATCGGTGCCCAGTGCCCTCTCTTCCACGGTCGAAGGCCTCTACCACGCCCATCACAACTGGCTGACCGGTTGGCTGCGCCGCCGCCTGGGCTGCCCGCAGAGCGCCGCGGACCTCGCCCAGGACACCTACGTGCGCCTGCTACAGGCCCGCGAAGCGCCCCAGTTGGTCGAGCCGCGCGCCTTCCTCGTCACCGTGGCCAAGCGCGTGCTGTGCAACCACTTTCGCCGCCAGGAGCTGGAGCGTGCCTATCTCCAGGCCTTGGCCGAGGTTCCCGAAGAGGTGGCGCCGAGCGAGGAGCAGAAGGCACTCATCTTCGAGACTCTGCTGGAACTCGATCGCCTGCTCGACGGCCTGCCACCGCTGGTCAAACGGGCCTTCCTGCTGGCCCAGATCGACGGCCTGGGCCAGGCCGACATCGCCCGTGAGCTGGGCATCTCGCTGGCCACGGTCAAGCGCTACCTGAACAAGGCAGCCCTGCGCTGCTACTTCGCGCTATGAACACCAGCTTCTCCCCGCAGGTGGCCGAGCAGGCCGTGCACTGGCTGATCGAGTCCCAGGGCGAGGACTTCGACCTGGCCCAGCAGCAGGCCCTGGAGCGCTGGCTGCAGGCCGACCACGAGCACCAGCGCGCCTGGGCGCATATCCAGCAGGTCAACCAACGCTTGCGCGGGGTGGCCTCGCCGGTGGTGCACGCCACGCTGCAGGCGCCCCCCTCTCCTGCGCGGCGGCGAGCGCTCAAGGCGCTGTTGCTGGTCGGCGTGGCCAGTGCCACGGGGCTGGGCTTGCGACAGCACAATCCCCTGCCAGGGCTGATGGCCGACTACCGTAGCCCGGTCGGCCAGCGCCGGCGGATGCACCTGGACGACGGCAGCCTGTTGCAGCTCAACACTCGCAGTGCCGCCGACGTACGTTTCGATGGCCAGCAACGGCAGGTGCGCCTGCTCGAAGGTGAAGTGCAATTGCAGGTGGCCAAGGACCCGCGCCCCTTGCTGCTACGCACTGGCGGGGGTGCGCTGCAACTGACGCTGGGGCGTTTCAACGTACGGCAGTTCGCCGACTTCAGCCTGGTCTCGGTGTTCAGTGGCTCGGCGAGCCTGGCCGGGCAAACGTTGCTGGCCGGTCAACAGGCCAGGTTCGCCAACGGTGGTTGGCATGACATTGCACCGCTGAACCGCAATATCGGAGCCTGGGTCGACGGCATGCTGGTGGCCTCGCACATGCGTCTGGCGGACTTTCTCGCCGAGCTCGGGCGCTATCGGCACGGGCAACTGGGGTGCAGCGACCAGGTGGCCGAGCTGCGGATCTCCGGGTCGTATCCGTTGGACGACAGTGAACGGATCCTGGAGATGCTGGAAGTGGCGTTGCCGGTACGGGTCAAGCGGTTTACCCGCTACTGGGTGAAGGTGGAGCCGCGAATCGGTTGACCCGCCGCCAAGCGAAACCCGGAAAAAAATTGCAATTCCCCTGAGCCATTTTCAAAGGCTCGCGTGACAGAGAAGGCAGAACCCCCTTCTCAAGGACCACTCGCATGCTGTTTCGTCCCAGCCCCCTCGTCCAGGCCTTGTTGCTCGCCACCGCCCTGGGCCTCACCGTACCTACCATCCAGGCCGCCGATGCCCGCGCCTACCACATCGCCGCCGGCGCCCTGGAAGATGCCCTCAACCAGTTCGGCCGCGAGAGCGGCGCGCTGATCAGCTTCGGTTCGCACCTGACCCAAGGCCTGCAGAGCCCAGGCCTGGAGGGCGAATACGATGTACGCCAGGGCCTCGATACGTTGCTGCGCGGCAGTGGCCTGCAGGCACGCCAGGAAGCCGACAACGCCTACAGCCTGCAACCGGCCGCCGCCAGCACCGCCGGTGCGCCCGTGGAGTTGAGCGCCTCGACCGTGGTCGGCGACTGGCTGGCCGAAGCGCGCCAGGACAACGTCTTCGAACACCCCGGCGCCCGCGACGTGGTGCGCCGCGAAGACTTCGAGCGCAACGGCGCCAGCACCGCCCGTGAAGTGCTCAACCGCATCCCGGGGGTGAACGCACCGGAAAACAACGGCACGGGCAGCCACGACCTGGCGCTGAACTTCGGCATCCGCGGCCTCAACCCACGCCTGGCCTCGCGCTCGACCGTGCTGATGGATGGCATCCCGGTCCCCTTCGCCCCCTACGGCCAGCCACAGCTGTCGCTGGCACCGATCAGCCTGGGCAACATGGACGCGGTGGATGTGGTACGCGGCGGCGGCGCGGTGCGCTACGGGCCGCAGAACGTCGGTGGCATCGTCAACTTCGTGACCCGGGCGATCCCGGAGCAAGCGACCTTCAAGGCCGCCATGCAGAACCAGATCAGCCCCTCGTCGAGCCACGACGGCTTCAAGAACAGCGCCAACCTGCTGGTCGGCGGCACCCACGACAACGGCCTGGGCGGCGCCCTGCTGTACTCCGGCACCCGCGGCGGCGACTGGCGCGAGCACAGCGACACGCAGATCGACGACCTGATCCTCAAGGGCAAGCTGCAGCTCGACGAGGCCAACAGCCTGCACGCCATGGCCCAGTACTACGAGGGCGAGGCCGACATGCCCGGCGGCCTGAGCACGGCCGACTTCGACGCCGACCCGTACCAGTCGACACGCCTGCAGGACAAGTTCTGGGGCCGCCGTACGCTGGTCAATGTCGGCTACGACTACAAGCAGGACGACCGCCAGTTCAGCGTCAACAGCTTCTTCACCAAGACTCTGCGCAGCGGCTACCTCGACCAGGGCAGCTTCGTTTCGCTGTCGCCACGCGAATACTGGGTGCGCGGCATCGAGACCCGTTTCTCGCAAGGCCTGGCCCTGGGCGACAGCTGGCACGAGCTGGGCATCGGCTACCGCTACGTCAACGAAGCCGGCCACGAGCTGCGCTTCCGCGAGCCGATCAACGGTGATCTGCCGACCACCGCCAGCCGCAACGACCGCGATACCCGTGGCAGCACCGAGGCCCACGCGATCTACCTGGACGATCGCATCGACATCGGCCGCTGGACCATCACCCCAGGCATCCGCTACGAGATGATCGACTCCGAGCAGAGCAACAAGCTTACCGGCGAGCGTTACCAAGGCAGCTACAACACCGCCCTGCCAGCGCTGAACGTGATGTACCACCTGACCGACATCTGGAACCTCTACGCCAACACCGAAGGCTCCTTCGGCAGCGTGCAGTACAGCCAGATGCCCAACCGGGTCAGCAGCGGCGAGGTCAAGCCGGAAAAAGCGCGCACCTGGGAAGTCGGCACCCGCTACGACAACGGTGACCTGCAGGCAGAGATCGGCGCCTTCCTGATCAACTTCGACAACCAGTACGAAAGCAACCAGACCAACGACTCGGTGATCGCCCGCGGCGAAACCCGCCACCAGGGCATCGAGACCAGCGTGCGCTATGCCCTCGACGGCCTGAACCCGGCACTGGCCGGCTTCGATGTGCACGCCAGCTACGCCTTCGTCGACGCCACGATCCGCGAGGACGGGCCGAACAAGGGCAACCAGGTGCCGTTCTCCTCGCGGCACAAGGGCACCCTGGGTATCGGCTACACCGAGGGCCCATGGCAGTTGAACCTGGACAGCAGCTTCCAGAGCAGCCAGTACGCCGACAACGCCAACACCGGCAGCGAAAGCGCCGACGGCAGCACCGGGCGCATCCCCGGCTACATGCTGGTCAGCACCCGCGCCGGGTATGACTTCGGGCCGCAGTTGTCGAACCTGAAGGTGGCGGTGGGGGTGAAGAACCTGTTCAACCGCGAGTACTACACCCGCTCGTTCGATGACAACAACAAGGGCAAGTACGTGGGGGAACCGCGGACGGTGTATGTGCAAACGTCCGTGGCGTTCTGAAGACGACGGGTCAGTTGAATAGTGCTTCGAGTGTTGGGGCTGCTTTGCAGCCCCAAGTGGCAATGGAAAGTCCCGACCGACCAGCCCAGAGCGAAC
>NZ_JBCGFQ010000070.1:0-18440 GCF_040984075.1 Pseudomonas sp. I2 | reverse complement strand
CGTTTCGACTACGTCGGAAGTGGGGCGCATTATAAGGGGATTCGAAACCCCGTCAACCGTTATTTTCATAAATCTTTAAATAAAGAGCACAGCACAAACAAAACGGGGAGGCCTACTGGCCTCCCCGCTTCACTGCTTCATTACAGGCTTGGGAACGCGAACTGCGACGCCTCATGGCTGGCGCGCTGCGGCCAACGCTGGGTGATCGCCTTGCGACGGGTATAGAAGCGCACACCATCCGGGCCATAGGCGTGCAGGTCGCCGAACAGCGAGCGCTTCCAGCCACCAAAGCTGTGGTAGGCCACCGGCACCGGCAGCGGCACGTTCACGCCGACCATGCCTACTTCGATCTCGTCGCAGAACAGGCGCGCCGCCTCACCGTCACGGGTGAAGATGCAGGTACCGTTGCCGTACTCGTGCTCGTTGATCAGGCGCATGGCATCTTCCAGGCTGTTCACACGCACCACGCACAGCACCGGGCCAAAGATCTCTTCTTTATAGATGCGCATTTCTGGGGTCACGTTGTCGAACAGGGTGCCCCCCACGAAGTAGCCGTCTTCATGACCGGCCACACGCAAGCCACGCCCGTCGACCACCAGCTTGGCACCAGCCGCCACGCCGTCGTCGATGTAGCCAACCACCTTGTCACGGGCCGCCGCGGTCACCAGCGGGCCCATGTCCAGGCCGCAGGACGTGCCGGCACCGATCTTCAGCGCCTTGATCTGTGGCTCCAGCTTGGCGATCAGCGCATCAGCGACCTGGTCACCTACGCACACCGCCACCGAGATGGCCATGCAACGCTCACCGCACGAACCGTAGGCGGCGCCCATCAGTGCGCTGACCGCGTTGTCCAGGTCGGCATCGGGCATCAGCACGGCGTGGTTCTTCGCGCCGCCCAGGGCCTGCACGCGCTTGCCGCGCTTGGTGCCTTCGGCATAGATGTATTCGGCGATCGGGGTCGAGCCGACGAAGCTCAGGGCCTTGACCTCGGGCGCCTCGATCAGTGCATCGACCGCTTCCTTGTCGCCATTGACCACGTTGAGGATACCCTTCGGCAGGCCAGCCTCGTGCAGCAGTTGGGCAATGAACAGAGTCGAGCTCGGGTCACGCTCGGACGGCTTGAGGATGAAGGCGTTACCGCAGGCGATGGCCAGCGGGTACATCCACAGCGGCACCATGGCCGGGAAGTTGAACGGGGTGATGCCGGCGACGATACCCAGCGGCTGGAAGTCCGACCAAGCATCGATGTTCGGGCCGACATTGCGGCTGTACTCACCCTTGAGCAGTTCTGGCGCTGCACAGGCGAACTCGACGTTCTCGATACCGCGCTTGAGCTCACCGGCGGCGTCTTCCAAGGTCTTGCCGTGCTCCTCGCTGATCATCTGCGAGATACGCGCCTCGTTCTGCTCCAGCAGTTGCTTGAAGCGGAACATCACCTGGGCACGTTTGGCCGGCGGGGTGTTGCGCCAGGCAGGGAAAGCGGCCTTGGCAGAATCGATGGCCGCCTGGATGGTGGCGCGGCTGGCCAGCTCGACCTTGCGGGTGCTCTCGCCAGTGGCTGGGTTGAAGACATCGGCGGTGCGCTCGCCCTTGGAAACCAGCTCGCCGTTGATCAGGTGCTGAACGATGCTCATGCAGAACTCCAAGTAAAGAAGGTTGATGCAGGCGCGTGGGTGTGCGCCTGCCGTCAGAGTCGGAAAAGATCAGTCGATCTGGTTCAGGGCTTCGCCCACCGCGTCGAACAGGCGGTCCAGTTCCTGCGGCTGGGTATTGAAGGTCGGGCCGAACTGCAGGGTGTCGCCACCGAAGCGGACATAGAAGCCCGCCTGCCACAGCTTCATCGCAGCCTCGTACGGACGCACGATGGCATCGCCGTCACGCGCAGCGATCTGGATGGCACCAGCCAGGCCGTAGTTGCGGATGTCGATGACGTTCTTGGTGCCCTTGATGCCGTGCAGCACCTTCTCGAAGTGCGGCGCCAGCTCGGCGGCCGACTGCACCAGGTTCTCCTTCTGCAGCAGGTCCAGCGCGGCGATACCGGCGGCGCAGGCCACAGGGTGGGCCGAGTAGGTGTAGCCATGGGGGAATTCCACGGCGTATTCCGGCGTCGGCTGGTTCATGAAGGTCTGGTAGATCTCGCTGCTGGCGATCACCGCGCCCATGGGGATGGCGCCGTTGGTGACCTGCTTGGCGATGCACATCAGGTCCGGCGTCACACCGAAAGCTTCCGAGCCAGTCATGGCCCCCATGCGGCCGAAGCCGGTGATGACTTCGTCGAAGATCAGCAGGATGTTGTGCTGGCTGCAGATCTCGCGCAGGCGCTTGAGGTAGCCCTTCGGCGGCGGCAACACACCGGCCGAGCCGGCCAGGGGCTCGACGATCACCGCGGCGATGTTCGAAGCATCATGCAGCTCGATCAGCTTGAGCATTTCGTCGGCCAGGGCGATGCCGCCCTCCTCCGGCATGCCTTTGGTGAAGGCATTGCCCGGCAGCAGGGTGTGCGGCAGGTGATCGACGTCCAGCAACTGACCGAACAGCTTACGGTTGCCATTGACGCCACCCAGGCTGGTACCGGCGATGTTCACCCCGTGGTAGCCACGGGCACGGCCGATGATCTTGGTCTTGGTGGCCTGGCCTTTCAGGCGCCAGTAGGCGCGCACCATCTTCAGCGCGGTATCGGCGCACTCGGAGCCGGAGTTGGTGAAGAACACATGGTTGAGGTCGCCCGGAGTCAGATCGGCGATCTTCTCGGCCAGTTGGAACGACAGCGGATGGCCGAACTGGAAGGCCGGCGAGTAATCCAGCACGCTGACCTGGCGCGCCACGGCCTCGGAGATTTCCTTGCGGGTATGCCCGGCACCGCAGGTCCACAAGCCGGACAGGGCGTCGAAGATCTTGCGGCCCTTGTCATCGACCAAATAGCTGCCTTCGGCCGCCACGATCATGCGGGGGTCACGCTGGAAGTTACGGTTGGCGGTGTAGGGCATCCAGTGGGCATCCAGCTTGAGCTGGCTGGCGATACCGGCGGAAGCGGTTTCGGGCATGTTCATCGGCGGTTCCTCGGAAGACGATTAGGCAACGATGGATGTTGTTGCAGCTAAGTTGTCATGGGGATAAAGTCTGAAAAACCCAACATTTCTAATCTTCAGTTAGTAGAAGACTAAACTTATGAGCCGACGTCCCGATCCCCTGGCCCAGGTCAGCGACTTCGACATCCGCCTGCTGAAGATCTACCGCAGTGTGGTCGAGTGCGGGGGGTTCTCGGCTGCGGAGAACGTCCTCGGAATCGGCCGCTCGGCCATCAGCCAGCAGATGAACGACCTGGAGCAGCGCCTCGGCCTGCGCCTGTGCCAACGGGGGCGCGCCGGCTTCTCACTGACCGAGGAAGGCCGCGAGGTGTACCACTCGGCCCTGCAACTGCTCAGCGCCCTGGAGACCTTCCGCACCGAGGTCAACGGCCTGCACCAGCACCTGCGCGGCGAGCTGAACATCGGCCTGACCGACAACCTGGTGACCCTGCCGCACATGCGCATCACCCATGCCCTGGCCGAGCTCAAGGACCGTGGCCCGGACGTGCGCATCCAGATCCGCATGATCGCCCCCAGCCAGGTCGAGCAAGGTGTGCTCGACGGCAGCCTGCATGTCGGCGTAGTGCCCCAGACCAGCCCGCTCTCGGGCCTGGAATACCAACCGTTGTACAGCGAGCGCTCGCTGCTCTACTGCGCGGTCGGCCACCCGCTGTTCTATGCCGACGACCAGCAGATCGACGACGACCGGCTCAACAGCCAGGAGGCCATCGCCCCGACCTTCCGCCTGCCCGCCGACATCCAGGCGCACTACCAGGCCCTGCGTTGCACCGCCAGCGCCTCGGACCGCGAGGGCATGGCCTTTCTCATCCTCACCGGGCGCTACATCGGCTACCTGCCCGACCACTACGCCACGTTCTGGGTCCAGCAGGGCCGCCTGCGAGCCCTGAAACCCAGCGAGCGTTTCTACGACCTGAGCCTGAGCTGGGTGACGCGCAAGGGACGACGGCCGAACCTGGTGCTGGAAAGCTTCCTGGATAGCCTGGCAGCGACACGCTGATGCCTGTCGCTGACGCCAATGCTTGTCACTTCGGCACAGGAAGGTAATCTGTCCGACATCCGTTGCCACAGACCCGTACGGAATCGTCCATGACCCTTGAAGTCCCTGCGCATCGTCCCTCCGCCTCCGGCAAGCCCGCCGGCCGCATCCGCCAGAAGAACGAACAGGCCATCATCCAGGCCGCCGAAGACGAGTTCGCCCGCCACGGTTTCAAGGGCACCAGCATGAACACCATCGCCCTGAAGGCAGGCTTGCCAAAGGCCAACCTGCACTACTACTTCACCAACAAGCTGGGCCTGTACATCGCCGTGCTCAGCAACATCATCGAGCTGTGGGACAGTACCTTCAACGCCCTGAGCGTCGAGGACGATCCAGCCCAGGCGCTGAGCCAGTACATCCGCACCAAGATGGAGTTCTCCCGGCGCAACCCACAAGCCTCGCGGATCTTCGCCATGGAAGTGATCAGCGGCGGGCAGTGCCTGAGCGAATACTTCAGCGCCGACTACCGCGAATGGTTCCGTGGCCGTGCCGCGGTGTTCCAGGCCTGGATCGATGCCGGCAAGATGGACCCGGTCGACCCCGTGCACCTGATCTTCCTGCTCTGGGGCAGCACCCAGCACTATGCCGACTTCGCCACCCAGATCTGCCAGGTCACCGGCCGCAGCCGCCTGACCAAGCAGGACATGGAAGACGCCAGCAACAACCTTATCCACATCATTCTCAAAGGCTGCGGCATCACTCCGCCCGCCTGAACCGGACCTATGCCTTCTACCCTGCTCGAGCTCTGCGAATTCCGCGAGGAAATCCGCAAGAGCCGCTTCATCACCCTCGCCGCCCCGATCACCAGCGCAGCCGAGGCGATGGCCTTCATCGAACGCCACAGCGACCTGGCGGCAACCCATAACTGCTGGGCCTGGAAGCTCGGCGCGCAGTACCGCAGCAGCGACGACGGCGAGCCCGGCGGCACCGCCGGCCGGCCGATCCTCGCCGCCATCGAGGCCCAGGACTGCGACCAGGTGGTGGTGCTGGTGATCCGCTGGTACGGCGGCATCCAGCTCGGTACCGGTGGCCTGGCCCGCGCCTACGGCGGCGGCGCCAACAAATGCCTGCAGCAGGCGCCCAAGCGGGTACTGGTGCAGCGCAGCGAATACCGCTGCAGTTGCAGCTTCAGCGAGCTGGCGCTGCTCAAGCTGCGTCTGGCGGAAGCCGACGGTCTGGTGCTGGACGAGCAATTCACGGCCAACGGGGTGGACCTGCACCTGGCGCTCGGCGAAGCACACCTGGAGAGGCTGCAACAACAACTGGCCGACCTCAGTCGTGGTCGGATCCGCCTTGAAGCGTGCTGACGTTTCCCACAACTACTGTGGGCCTGCCTGTGGATAAGCTTGGGGCATTCTGTTGCAAGCCTTTACCCCCAAGGCCTGCAGGGTGTTGAGCATATTTTGATCACAGGCATGTGACAGCCGGGCAAGCGATCCCGAATCAATGAGTTATCCCCAGTTTCGGCGCCCGTGCCCCCTCTGCCGCCAGCATTCGACAGCGCTCCCGCTTGCACACAGATACTGTGGAGCAGCTTGTGGATAAGCCGTGAACCACCCGGCCGGAGCCCGACGGCGTCGGCCTCGGGGCGCATTGGTCATTTTTTGTTCGGTTCCGGCGAATGTCTTCGTCCCATGCCATGAAGGCGACAGGACAATACCTGGAGTATGCTCCAAGACCCTTCCTGAACCTGCTCAAGGAGTATCGAGATGCCCGCAAACAAGACTGCCCTGATCATCGGCGCCTCCCGTGGGCTGGGGCTGGGCCTGGTACGACGCCTGCACGAGGATGGCTGGAACGTCATCGCCACCGTCCGCGACCCGCATAAGGCCGATGACCTGCGCACCCTCCCCGGTGTGCGCATCGAGACCCTGGAAATGAACGACGGTGCCCAACTGGACGCCTTGCGCCAGCGCCTGCAAGGGGAAGTGTTCGACCTGCTGTTCGTCAACGCCGGTGTCATGGGCCCACTGCCACAGAACCTGGAAACCGTCCAGCCCAAGGAGGTGGGCGACTTGTTCATGACCAATGCCGTGGCGCCGATCCGCGTCGCCCGGCGCCTGGTCGGGCAAGTCCGCGAAGGCTCCGGCGTGCTGGCCTTCATGAGCTCGATCCTGGGCAGCGTGACCATCCCCGACGGCGGCGAGATCTGCCTGTACAAGGCCAGCAAGGCGGCCCTCAACTCGATGATCAACAGCTTCGTGGTCGAACTGCAGCGCCCCGACCTCTGCGTGCTGGCGATGCACCCAGGTTGGGTCAAGACCGACATGGGCGGCGAGAATGCCGAGATCGACGTGCTGACCAGCACCCAAGGCATGCTCGAGCAGATCAAGGCACAAAGCGGCAATGGCGGCCTGCGCTTCATCAACTACAAGGGCGAGGCCCTCATCTGGTGAATTGAAAGCCGCGTGGCGAGGCAGTAGACTCGATGCCTCGCCCACACGGCGGACCTGGATCAGCAGACAGGGCAACACTGAGCTGGCTAACCTGAACCCACCTTCAGAGGAGCCGGCACCATGCCTGCGACCCGTATCTGGTTGAAATCCCCGCTTGCCATCTTCACCGCCAACGATGCCGACGCCCGCGGCGGCCTGGTCATCGAAGACGGCCGTATCACCCAACTCCTGGCCCTCGGCGAAAGCCCCAGCCTGCCGTGCGAACAGGTCTTCGACGCCCGCGAGCACGTGGTCCTGCCCGGCCTGATCAACACCCACCACCACTTCTACCAGACCCTCACCCGCGCCTGGGCGCCGGTGGTCAACCAACCGCTGTTCCCCTGGTTGAAGACCCTCTACCCAGTCTGGGCACGCCTCACCCCGGCCAAGCTGGCACTGGCCAGCCAGGTGGCCCTGGCGGAGCTGCTGCTGTCGGGCTGCACCACCGCCGCCGACCATCACTACCTGTTCCCCCAGGGCCTGGACAATGCCATCGACGTGCAGGTCGAGGCCGTGCGCAAGCTGGGCATGCGCGCCATGCTGACCCGCGGCTCCATGAGCCTGGGCGAGGCCGATGGCGGCCTGCCGCCGCAACAGACGGTGCAACAGGGCGAAGTGATCCTGGCCGACAGCCAGCGACTTATCCACAGCTACCACGAACGGGGTGACGGCGCGCGCATCCAGATCGCCCTGGCACCCTGCTCGCCATTCTCGGTCACTCCCGAAATCATGCGTGCCAGCGCGGCCCTCGCCGAAGAACTGGATGTGCGCCTGCACACCCACCTGGCCGAAACCCTCGATGAAGAGGACTTCTGCCTGCAACGCTTCGGCCTGCGCACCGTCGACTACCTGGACAGCGTCGGCTGGCTCGGCCCACGCACCTGGCTGGCCCATGGCATCCACTTCAACGCCGAGGAAATCGCCCGCCTCGGCGCTGCCGGCACCGGTATCTGCCATTGCCCGAGCTCGAACATGCGCCTGGCCTCGGGCATCTGCCCGACCGTCGACCTGGAAGCGGCTGGCGCACCCGTTGGCCTCGGCGTCGATGGCTCGGCCTCCAACGACGCCTCGAACATGATCCTCGAGGCGCGCCAGGCCCTGTACCTGCAGCGCCTGCGCTATGGCGCCGAACAGATCACCCCGCAACGCGCCCTGGGCTGGGCCACCCGTGGCTCGGCACGCCTGCTGGGCCGCGACGACATCGGCGAACTGGCGGTGGGCAAGCAGGCCGACCTCGCCCTGTTCAAGCTCGACGAACTGCGCTTCTCTGGCAGCCACGACCCACTCTCGGCCCTGCTGCTGTGCGGCGCCGACCAGGCCGATCGGGTCATGGTCGGTGGCCAGTGGCGCGTCATCGACGGGCAGATCGAAGGGCTGGATGTACAGGGCCTGATCGCCGATCACCGCCAGGCAGCGGCCCGCCTGATCGCCGGTTGACTTCACGGGCCGTTGTACGCCCCCATCGCCGGCTAGCCGGCGATGGGCTGCAAGGCAGCCCCAAGGCCTCGACTGAACAGCATCGGCTCCAGCCCTGTAGAATGACAGCAACCGTACCTGATCGAGACTACACACATGTATGACTGGCTCAACGCCTTGCCCAAGGCGGAACTGCACATGCACCTGGAGGGCTCGCTGGAGCCGGAGCTGCTGTTCGCCCTGGCCGAACGCAACAAGATCGCCCTGCCCTGGGCCGACGTGGAAACCCTGCGCAGCGCCTATGCCTTCAACAACCTGCAGGAGTTCCTCGACCTCTACTACCAAGGCGCCGATGTCCTGCGCACCGAGCAGGACTTCTACGACCTGACCTGGGCCTACCTGCAACGCTGCAAGGCACAGAACGTGGTGCACACCGAACCCTTCTTCGATCCGCAGACCCACACCGACCGGGGCATCCCCTTCGAGGTGGTGTTAGGCGGCATCCGCCAGGCCCTCAGGGATGGCCATGAACAACTGGGCATCAGCAGCGGGCTGATCCTGAGCTTCCTGCGCCACCTGAGCGAAGAGGAGGCACACAAGACCCTCGACCAGGCGCTGCCATTTCGCGATGCCTTCATCGCCGTGGGCCTGGACAGCTCCGAGCAAGGCCACCCGCCGAGCAAGTTCCAGCGCGTCTTCGAGCGCGCCCGCGCCGAAGGCTTCCAGGCCGTCGCGCACGCTGGCGAGGAAGGCCCACCCGAGTACATCTGGGAAGCCCTCGACCTGCTGAAGATCAAGCGTATCGACCACGGCGTGCGCGCCATCGAGGACGAACGCCTGATGCAACGCATCATCGACGAGCAGATCCCCCTGACCGTCTGCCCGTTGTCGAACACCAAGCTCTGTGTGTTCGAGCACATGGGCCAGCACAACATCCTCGAAATGCTCGAGCGTGGCGTCAAGGTCACGGTCAACTCCGATGACCCGGCCTACTTCGGCGGCTATGTCACCGAGAACTTCCATGCCCTGCATACCCACCTGGGGATGACCGAAGACCAGGCCCGGCGCTTGGCACAGAACAGCCTGGATGCCCGCCTGGCCTGAGACCTGCCCGGCGTTGCGGGTACGGCTATCCGACCTGCAACGCTGGCATGTGGGCGATACGGTTGATGCACTGGATGCCCAGCGCTGAAATCTGCAACAGCCGGGAGCCCTCCTGTTCGCGTATCCAGCCTGACTGCAGGAACAGCCTGAGCAGCGCCTGCCCCAGGCTGCCCCCCAGGTGCGGGCCCTGGTCGCTCCATTCGCTGCAACGGCAGATGGTGCACTCGCCCTGCTGCGGCGAGGCCAACGCCTCGGTGTAGACGCCGATGGCCGCCAGCTGCGTACGCCCTTCCAGGCTGATCCGCGGTTGCAGGTCGCTCCCTTCCAGCCAACCGGCCGCGACCAGCCGCTGGTAGAGATCGCTCGCCAGCTCGCCGCCCAGGTGAGCACCGCAGCGGCGCGCCCGGCGCATCGACAGGGGCACTTGCAGCGGCGCCGCCTGCCCAGGCTGCGATCCGTTGTCCTTCAGTTGCAGGCTGGCCAGAGCCTCCACCGCCGCACCGACGGCCGGCGAGGCCAGGCGGAAATAGCGTTTGCGCCCCCGCGCCTCGAGCTTGAGCAAGCCGGCCGACGACAGCAACGACAGGTGCGCACAGGCAGACGAGGCGGTCAGCCCGGTCATGTCGGCCAACTCGTCGGTAGGACGGGGAATGCCATCGATCAACGCCCACAACATGGCGCTGCGTTTCGGGTCGGCCATCAGGCCGGCGACCTGGCTGATACTGCTGACTGCTTTCATATCCCTGTAACTCCCTGCAAGGTCACGTCTTGTTCCAGTGGCCAGCCATGGCAGCGAAACGGCCGTGCGGCATGCCGGCCCACCTGCAAGGGCAGTCATCGCTTGCCGCTCCCTGGCAGGGAAGTGTCTCTCGCTGGCACTGACCGCAGCAGCCAGTATAAGTCGCGCGCCGGCGACGCGACCTGGCAGCCCACGGCACAAAACCGCAGGGTATCCCGACCCTCTACCCACCAGCAGACGCAGATTCGCCGAGGCCGCGTTGCCCGGAAGAAAGCCTGGCAGCCCACGGTAGCGAGCGTTCGGTGCTGGCGGGAGCAAGCTCGGGCAAGCATGCCCTGGAACAATGCCGACAACGCGCTTCATCAAGTACGGCAAACAAAAGCGAAGCGTCCACATGCAGCCCCACTGGGCAGCCGACCGGCCCGAGACCACGACCGTCAGTCAGGAGATCCCACGCCGGTCATGGCGAACACAAGCGGCGGCGCTACACTTCATCCGCTCTCACCCAGTGGAGGTAGGCCGCGATGAAGATTGTCGTCAGTGCGTCGAACCGCAACCCCAACTGTCCATGGCAGGTACGCCTCGACCAACATGTGGTGAGTTTTCGCAGTGAAGCGCAGGCGCGTGCCTTCGTCGCCACGCTGGAATCCCGCCTGCAGGCGCCTCACCCACTCACGCCGGACGCCTGGCCTGCAAGCGCCGAGTCAGCATCGCGACACTGACCACCAGCGCACCGCACAGGCTGATCACCAAGGCCATCGGCACCGCGCTGCCATCGTGCAGCAGGCTCACCAGCGCCGCCGCGCCCGCGGCGACGCTGAACTGCACGCACCCCATCAGCGCCGAGGCACTGCCGGCCCGTGCGCCCTGCCCACTCATGGCGCACGCCGAGGCATTGGGGATGATGCAGCCCAGGCTGGCGATGCACGCGAACAGCGGCACCAACAATGGCCACAACTGCGCCGGCCGCCATGCCGCCATGCCCAGCAGCACCAACCCCGCCCCCAGGTACAGCCACACGGCCCGCCCCAACAGGAAGGCCGGACCACGCTTGGCCAGCAGGCGCGCATTGACCTGGGCGACGAGGATGAAACCCGCGGCATTGGTGCCGAACAGCCAGCCGTAGTGCTCGGGGGGCACGCCATACAGCTTGATGAACACGAACGGCGAACCGGCGATGTAGGCGAACATGCCGGCGATGGCGATGCCCCCGGTCAGCGCATGGCCCATGAACACCCGGTCGCCCAGCAGCCGCAGGTACTGGCGCAACGCCCCCGACAGCGGCTGGCGCGGCATGTCCGGCGCCAGGCTCTCCGGCAGGCCCAGGCTGACCGCCAGCAAGCAGGCGGCGCTGAACAGGCCCAGGGCGAGGAAGATCGATTGCCAGCCCGCGAGGTTGACCAGCACCCCGCCCAGCATCGGCGCGAGGATCGGCGCCAGGCCCATCACCAGCATCAGTTGCGAGAACACCTTGGCCGAAGCCACCGCGTCGCACTTGTCGCTGACGATCGCCCGCGACAGGACCATCCCGGCGCAGCCGCCCAGGGCCTGGACGAAGCGCGCCAGGATCAGGGTATCGAGGTTCGGCGCATAGGCGCAGGCCAGCGAGGCCAGGGTGAAGAGCGTGATGCCGAACATGAGCGGCTTGCGCCGGCCGAAGCGGTCGGCCACCGGGCCATAGGCCAGTTGGCCGAGGGACAGGCCGAGGAAATAGGCGGCCAGGGTGGTCTGGACATGTTTCTCGTCGGTGGCGAAGGCTTGCGCCATGGCCGGGAAGGCGGGCAGATAGAAGTCGATCGCCAATGGCCCGAACGCACTGAGGGCGCCCAGGATCAGCACAATTCGCAGGTTCATCAGGAATCCATAGCAGGCTAAGCAAGTGGGTAAGTCTACCTGCTGCAGGCAGCACCGGTATGAAAACCTTTGTAACAGTTACTGGAGAGATCGCCCAGTCCCATGGGCCGCGCTGGGGTGGCAGAGAACATCGAGAGCAGTTTTGTAGCCATCTGGGGCCGCTTCGCAGCCCCAAATACCGGCTTAACGCTGTCAAACATCGAAAGGCGGTTTCAGGCCACTTCAGCCTGGTACCCTTGCTCGCGAATCGCCGCCAGGATCCGCTCACCCGCCACCTGGCTCTGTACCCGTACCTGCTTGCCCGCCAGGTCCACCTCCACCTGGGCTGCCGCGTCCAGGTCCTGTACCGCGCGGGTCACCGCCTTCACGCAGTGGCCGCAGGTCATGCCTTGCACATTGAACACTTGCATCGGTCCTACCTCCTTCAGGGTTTGCCGCAGTTTCAGGCTTGCCATCATGGCAAGGTCAAGTTCTGCCCGAAACGGCCGGGGTGGAAATCCGCGTGCGGCTCGGCCAAGCTGCGCCTTTGACGATTCGGCAAGCAGGAGATTCTTCATGTTCAGGGCAGCATTGGGCCTGGTCGGGCTGCTAGGCGCACTGGCGGTGGTGCCACCGGCCAGCGCCGAAGGCAACTCGGACTACAGCGTATTAGTCATTTCCCGGGAGCGCCTGGAAGTGGCCAGCAGCTGCGAGATCGGCATCTACCTCAACGACCAGTTGGCCGGCCGCCTGTTCCAGGAACAGTCGACCTCGTTCAACCTGCCGCCAGGGCCCGTGGACGTCCGCCTGCGCCTGCTGCCAGGGCAGACACCCGGCTGCGCCCCAGGGATCGAGGACCAACGCAGCACCCGCCTGAACCTGCAAGCCGGACAAATCAGCAAGTACCGCATTGCCACGGGTCACCAGGGCCTGGAGTTGAAGCGCGCCAGCCTGGGCTATTGACCTTACCAACGTGGCAAGCTTGATGCTGGAGGCCAGTCCAAGGAGGAGAGCCATGTCCGCATCCACCACTTTCGACCTGCCGATCTCCGGCATGACCTGCGCCAGCTGCGCTGGCCGCGTCGAGCGCGCCTTGCGCAAGGTCACCGGCGCCGAGCAGGTCAGCGTCAACCTTGCCACCGAACAGGCCCGGGTCCAGGCCCCGGCCGGCAGCCTGCCAGCCCTCGTCGATGCGGTACGGGAGGCTGGCTACGGCGTGCCGACCCGCACCGTCGAGCTGCAGATCGGCGGCATGACCTGCGCCAGTTGCGTAGGCCGCGTCGAACGCGCCCTGGGCAAGTTGCCGGGCGTCGAGCAGGTCAGCGTCAACCTGGCCAGCGAGCGCGCCCACCTCGAAGTCCTCGCGGCCGTCGACGACAGCCTGTTGCTCCAGGCCGTGGAAAAAGCCGGCTACAGCGCCAGCCTGCCTCACACCACCCATGACGACCAAGCACAAGCCCTGCGCCGCCTGCGCAACGAACGCCTGGCGGTTGCCGCCGCGCTGCTGCTGGCCCTGCCGCTGGTGCTGCCGATGCTCGGCCAGCCGTTCGGCCTGCACTGGATGCTGCCGGCCTGGGCGCAGTTCCTGCTGGCGACGCCGGTACAGTTCATCCTCGGCGCCCGCTTCTACGTGGCCGCCTGGAAGGCCGTGCGTGCCGGTGCCGGCAACATGGACCTGCTGGTCGCCCTGGGCACCAGCGCCGGCTATGGCCTGAGCCTGTACGAATGGGCCCGTGCCCCGGCCGGCCTGCAGCCACACCTGTACTTCGAAGCCTCGGCGGTGGTGATCGCCCTGGTGCTGCTGGGCAAGTACCTGGAAAGCCGCGCCAAGCGCCAGACCGCCAGTGCCATCCGGGCGCTGGAGGCGCTGCGCCCGGAACGGGCCGTGCGGGTGCTCGACGGCCACGAGGAAGACGTGGCGATCAGCCAGTTGCGCCTGGGCGACCTGGTGCTGGTCAGGCCCGGCGAACGTTTCCCGGTCGATGGCCAGGTGCTCGAAGGCAGCAGCCACGCCGACGAGGCCCTGATCAGCGGCGAAAGCCTGCCGGTGCCCAAGCAGCCTGGCGACCCGGTCACCGGAGGCGCCATCAACGGCGAGGGCCGTCTGCTGGTACGCACCCTGGCCCTCGGCACCGAGACCGTGCTGGCCCGCATCATCCGCCTGGTCGAGGATGCCCAGGCAGCCAAGGCACCGATCCAGAAGCTGGTGGACCGGGTCAGCCAGGTGTTCGTACCGGCGGTGCTGGTCGTCGCGCTGGTCACCCTGGCCGGCTGGTGGCTGGCCGGTGCGCCGCTGGAAAACGCCCTGATCAATGCCGTCGCCGTGCTGGTGATCGCCTGCCCATGCGCCCTCGGCCTGGCCACTCCCGCCGCCATCATGGCCGGCACCGGCGTGGCTGCCCGCCACGGCATCCTGATCAAGGACGCCGAAGCGCTGGAGCGCGCCCATGCAGTGAATCGCGTGGTCTTCGACAAGACCGGCACCCTCACCTCCGGCAGCCCCCGCGTGGTCCACAGCCAGGCCCTCGACGGCGACCGAGGCGAACTGCACCGCCTGGCCGGCGCTCTGCAGCGGGGCAGCGAACACCCGCTGGCCAAGGCGGTACTCGATGCCTGCGCCGAGCAAGGCCTGCACGTGCCGCAGGTGGCCGACAGCCAATCCCTCACCGGCCGTGGCATCGCCGGGCGGGTGGAGGGCCGCGAACTGGCCCTGGGCAACCGCCGCCTGCTCGACGAGAGCGCCCTGCAAGCGGGCGAACTGGCCGCCAAGGCCCAGGCCTGGGAAGCCGAAGGGCGCACCCTGTCCTGGTTGATCGAGCGCGGGCCACAGCCTCGGGTGCTGGGCCTGTTCGCCTTCGGCGACAGCCTCAAACCAGGCGCCGGGCAGGCTATCCATGCATTGCACGAGCAAGGCATCAGCAGCCACCTGCTGACCGGCGACAACCGTGGCAGTGCCAAGGTGGTGGCCGATGCCTTGGGCATCGACGACGTGCATGCCGAAGTGCTGCCGGCCGACAAAGCGGCCACGGTGGCGGCGCTCAAGCGCAATGGCGTGGTGGCCATGGTCGGCGACGGCATCAACGACGCCCCTGCACTGGCCGCCGCCGACATCGGCATCGCCATGGGCGGTGGCACCGACGTGGCCATGCAGGCTGCCGGGATCACCCTGATGCGTGGCGATCCGCGCCTGGTGCCCGCCGCCCTGGAGATCAGCCGCAAGACCTACGCGAAGATCCGCCAGAACCTGTTCTGGGCTTTCATCTACAACCTGATCGGCATTCCCCTGGCCGCCTTCGGCCTGCTCAACCCGGTGCTGGCTGGCGCGGCCATGGCGTTGTCCAGCGTCAGCGTGGTGAGCAATGCCCTGTGGCTGAAGACCTGGAAGCCCACCGCCCCCCGACAGGAGGCCCCATGAACATCGGCCAAGCCGCCCGCCGCAGCGGGCTCAGCACCAAGATGATCCGCTACTACGAGTCCATCGGCCTGCTCAAGCCGGCCAAACGCAGCGACAGCGGCTACCGTCTGTACCAGCAGGACGACCTGCACACGCTGGCCTTCATCAAGCGCTCCCGTGACCTGGGGTTCTCCCTGGACGAGGTGGCCAGGCTGCTGACCCTCTGGCAGGACCGCCAGCGTGCCAGTGCCGATGTGAAGGCCCTGGCGATGCAGCATATCGAGGCGTTGAACCGGCGTATCGAGGAACTCGTTGGGCTGCGCGATACCTTGGGCGAGCTGGTTGCCCATTGCCATGGCGATGACCGGCCGGATTGCCCGATCCTCAAGGACCTGGCCAATGGCAGCGGTTGCTGCCGGGGCAAGGACAAATCCCTGGGCTGAAGCATTCAAGCGGTACTGGGGCTGCTTTGCAGCCCTGAGCGCCACTGGCATCCCCAGGCCATCCAAACACGACCGCACAGTCACCAAACACGACCTCGCCCAATAAATACGGGAACTTCCCTACAAAAAAACCAGACGCTGCCGATCTCTTGGACACCTGCCTCATGTGTCGCACAAGAAAAACTCCGGGAGCGTGGATGAACATCAAACAGAAACTGACCTGGGCCTTCGCCGTCATCGCCGGCCTGCCCATCGTCCTCGTGGCCACCCTGGTGGTCCTCAACCTGCGCGGCGAAGCCCGCGAGGACTTCCTCGACAACAGCAGTCGGGAAATCCGCCAGGTCAGCAACGCGATGCATATCTTCTTCCAGGGCATCGACCAGAACGTGAACTACCTGGCCGCCCAGCCGCTGGTCGCCGCCACCGGCGATAACCTGAACAAGTACCTGGCCACCAACCCCAGCAACGAGCTGGGCGAGCAGGACAAGCAAGTCCTCGAGTTCTTCACCCGCCTGGCGCAGGTCCACCCCAGCTACGCCTATGTCTCGTACGGCGTGAACGACGGCGGCTACGTCGGCTGGCCGGCCGGGCAGAAGTTCTCCAACTACGACCCGCGCCAACGCCCGTGGTACCAGTTGGCGATGGCCAACCCCGGCAAGACCGTGCGCACCGGCGCCTATTACTGGGCCGCCGACGATGCCGTCCTGATCAGCACCGTGCGGGCAGTCCCCAACG
This sequence comes from Pseudomonas sp. I2, assembly GCF_040984075.1. Classification (NCBI taxonomy): domain Bacteria; kingdom Pseudomonadati; phylum Pseudomonadota; class Gammaproteobacteria; order Pseudomonadales; family Pseudomonadaceae; genus Pseudomonas; species Pseudomonas sp. I2. The sequence continues at coordinate 2,216 of NZ_JBCGFQ010000070.1, read as the reverse complement.
CCCTCGGCAACCCTGGCGGCGTCGTCAACATCGACGTTTCCCTGAACGGGCTCACCGAGATCGTCAAGAAGATCAAGCTCGGCGACAGCGGCTACCTGATGCTCGTGGAAAAGAACGGCAACGTGATGGTCGACCCGCGAGATGCCAGCCACAACTTCAAGCAGCTGGCCAGTTTCGGCGATGGCTACGCGGCCCTCGCCAAGGCCGGCCAAGGCCTGGTCGAGGTGGAGCTGGGCGGGGAGCGCTACATGGCCAACGTCTACCCTGACGAGCAACTGGGCTGGACCTTCATCGGCCTGATCCGCCACGACGAAGTGATGCAGACCACTACCCGCCTGACCTGGCTGATCGGCATCATCGCCTTGGCCTTGGCCGCCGTGTTCGCGGTCGTCGGTACGGCCTTCGCCAAGCTCATCGTGCGGCCGATCAACAGTGTCACCAACGGCCTGGAAGACATCGCCCAAGGCGAAGGCGACCTGACCCGCAGCCTGGAGGTTCGCGGGCGCGACGAAACCGCCCAGTTGGCCAACTGGTTCAACCAGTTCCTCGGCGCCATCCGCAGCCTGATCCAGCACATCGGTACCGCCGCCGGGCAGATCCTCCACACCTCCAGCAGTTCGACCCGTGTCTCCGGCGACATGGCCGAAGCCGCCGGCCGCCAGCGCGAGGCCGTGGACATGGTCTCCACCGCGTTCCATGAAATGGTCGCCACCGCCAACGAGGTCGCCCGCTCCTGCAGCCAGGCCGCGCAGTCGGCCGACAGCGGCCAGCAACAGGCCCGCGAAGGCCAGCAGCAGATCGACGCGGCGGTGCAAAGCGTCGACCGCCTGAGCCAGGAGATCGAGCAGTCGGCCCAGTCGATCCAGCAGCTCGAGCGCGACAGCAATGCCATCCAGTCGATCCTCGGCACCATCCGTTCGATCGCCGAGCAGACCAACCTGCTGGCCCTCAACGCCGCCATCGAGGCCGCCCGCGCTGGCGAGCAGGGCCGTGGCTTCGCCGTGGTCGCCGACGAAGTTCGCGCCCTGGCCAAGCGCACCGCCGACTCCACCGCCGAGATCGATGGCCTGCTGGGCAACCTGGCCGCCCGTACCGCCGAAGTCGCCGAGCAGATGCACGCCAGCCTGGAGGTTTCGCAGCAGTCGGTCAGCCGCATCGGCATGGCTCGCGACAGCTTCGGGCAGATCCGCGAGTCGGTGGACATCATCCGCGACATGAACACCCAGATCGCCACGGCTGCCGAAGAGCAACACCAGGTGGCCGAGGACATCAACCGGCATATCAGCCAGATCCATGGCGATGCGCAGTTGGTGGCCGAACTGGCCCAGGCCGCCAGGCAGGACTCCGAAAGCCTGGCAGGGCTGTCCAACGAGCTGGATGCGCTGGTACGACGCTTCCGAACCTGAGCCCATCGGGGCTGCTTCGCAGCCCCGGTATTCGTTACAAGCGCAACTCCCCAGGCGTCGCCCCGAACAGCTGCTTGAACGCGGCGATATACGCCGAAGTGGAATCGTACCCACAGCCCAGCGCCGCCTCGGTCACGCTCTCCCCCGCCTCCAGCAAGGCCAGGGACGACAAGAGCCGCATGCGCTGGCGCCAATTGCGAAAACTCAGGCCCGTCTCACGCTGGAACAGGCGCATCAGGGTCTTCTCCGAACACCCCAACTGCCGGGCCCACTGCCGCAAGGTCTGGGGTCGGTCCGGCTCGGCGATCAATCCGTTGCACAGCGCCAACAGGCCTGGGTGGCGCGGCAACGGCAGGGAGAACCCCACCTCCGGCAGGGTGCGCAACTGGTCGAGCAGCACCGCCACCAGCCGCGCCTCGGCGCTGTCGTTTTCCGGGTACTCCGGCGGGTACAGGCAGAACTGCTTGATCAGCTCCCGTACCAGAGGGGTCACTTCCAGCACCCGGCACTGCTCCTCGGCCCAAGGGCAGGCATCGCGGCGCACGTAGAGGCTGCGCATCTCGGCTTGCATCGAGGTCACCACTTCATGCTCGATGCCAGCGGGGATCCACACCCCCCACTGGGGCGGGGCGAAATAGCTGCCATCGCTGGTGTAGACGCCGAGCACGCCACTGATGGCATAGGAGAACTGCACCCAGTCGTGACGGTGGCGGGTTCTCCCTGCCGTTGCCGCGCCACCCAGGCCTGTTGGCGCTGTGCAACGGATTGATCGCCGAGCCGGACCGACCCCAGACCTTGCGGCAGTGGGCC